>NZ_JAQOSO010000114.1:0-59824 GCF_030068505.1 Roseofilum capinflatum BLCC-M114 | reverse complement strand
TCTCTCTTACTCGCTACCTTTCTCTCTTACTCGCTACCGTTCTCTCTTACTCGCTACCTTTCTCTCTTACTCGCTACCGTTCTCTCTTACTCGCTGCCGTTCTCTCTTACTCGCTGCCGTTCTCTCTTACTCGCTGCCTTTCTCTCTTACTCGCTGCCTTTCTCTCTTACTCGCTACCTTTCTCTCTTACTCGCTACCGTTCTCTCTTACTCGCTACCTTTCTCTCTTACTCGCTACCGTTCTCTCTTACTCGCTGCCTTTCTCTCTTACTCGCTGCCTTTCTCTCTTACTCGCTGCCGTTCTCTCTTACTCGCTACCTTTCTCTCTTACTCGCTACCTTTCTCTCTTACTCGCTGCCGTTCTCTAGCGAGCGAGACGCTCGCACTCCCTATTCCCCCACTCCCCCACAGATAGAGGAAAGTGCTGTATTCTCCTGCCCACCTTTGGATTAAACCCCAACGCCTGTTAAAATAATCTATTGTGCAACTGAAATAATAATGAAAATTATACAATCTTTGCATACCGCAATCTTAGTTTCCGACCTAGACAAAGCCGAACACTTTTATAGTAGTGTTCTCGGTTTAACCAAAATCGATCGCCAACTGAAATTTCCCGGTATTTGGTATCAGATTGGCCACTATCAACTACACTTAATGATGCATAGTGATGTAGAAATTCCTCAATGGAATCCCCAAAAGTGGGGGCGCAATGCCCATATTGCCTTTGAAGTTGATTCCCTAGAGGAAGTCAAGCAACAATTAACCGCCTACGGATGCAAATTTCAACTCAGTTCCTCCGGGCGATCTGCCCTATTTACCCAAGATCCTGATGGCAACATTCTAGAGTTACAAGAAGTTTAGTAACAGCAGTGGATAATGGGTATAATTTACTGAAAGTAAAATCAGTCATTACGGATCACTGACTCTTGGAGAATACTCGATCATGACTCCATTATCCACGATGCAATCGATTCTTGCCCAACTCCCTTCAGAAGCACGTCAATGGACAGAAGGGTTATCTTGGCAACATAGAAGATATGTATTATCCCTATGCCATTTATTACTCTCTGCTCCATCAGAAGTCCAAGCCGAGTTTTTAGATGAATATACAGCCGATGGTATTGTGGCTAAATTAGTCCAAGATCAGAAGACGAAAGAGAAAGTTGAACATTATTTACACCTCTTTCAAATTCCCACGGTCTTGGACGAAAAGAGATTAAGGTTATATATCCGCCAATTTTATGTTCATTCTGCCCATGATTTACGGTGTAAGCCCCAAAAATTCTTGGAATCAGTGCTGCAATTAGTCGTAAATCCCCAGGAAAAAAATAATGTTTTTACTTACACTCTTGGCTTTGAACTGTTGCTCATAATGTTTAGCATGAGTTGGCTGCAACATGAACGGCTATATCTGATGCAAATCAACCAAGAAATTTTTCTCAATACATATATTAAGCCCATTCAACATACCCATAAAATCAATCATATTATCACCCCAAAAGATGAACGCTTATTTTTTGCTAAACGAAGTTTTTTCGTTCAAAAGCCGCAAATTCCAGAAAAAAAAGCAAGAGAATTAGTGATGGCGACATTCAGCACAGAAAAAGTCACGAACTTAGGGTTTGCTGTCATTCGTCACCAAAATGCTTTTGTTTTTGACCGAGATTATATTTTTAGTGAAGAAGATGCTGAAAATCCCTTAATCTAGTTTTGCCTCTCCTGAGAAGATTCAAAAAAAAGCGGAAGCTTGAAACCCAGACCAAACCTTACCTTTAGCCACCTTAAACAATTCCGGATGTTGAGATTGGCGTTGCAACCAAATGGGAGAAAATCCAGCTTCTATGGCTCCTAAATAATCCTCTTCATAGCTATCACCAATATGTAAAGCCTGATGAGGTTTATAGCCATGTTTAGCTAGGGCAACCTGGAAGATTTTGGAGTTAGGTTTAGCTGCTCCCACCTCAGTAGAAATGGTAATAGATTTCATGAAATGCTTTAGCCCTAGGGCGTTAAGCACTTTATGTAAACGGGAGTCAAAGTTAGAAATAACCCCCAGCTCAATGCCTTGATTTTTCCAGCTTAAAAGAGCAGATTTAACTTCGGGGTAAACAAACCAGGGATAAAGGGTGGCAAAATAATAATAGAGTTCATTAAAAAAGCGGTCAAAATCAGTAAACTGATCGATGACCTCAGCTTGGGAAAAGGTGTCAAAGGCGATCGCCTTCCACCAATCGAACTCATAAGAGTCTAGCTCTTGATGCTCAATGTCTGGAAAGGCAGCCGGTGGAGCCTTTCTGAAGCTCTCGGAAAAGGTTTGATCGATCAGATCGGCAGAAACTTCAACCCCAAATCCTTGGGCAAATTGGCTATAAATTTCTCCTACACTGCCGCGTACTCCAAAGAGTGTACCTACGGCATCTAAGAATATAACCTTCGGTTTTGACATAGTGATGACTTTGAGCGTCTAATCTAACATTATCTCTTGTAAGGGTTGCGTAAGCCAGTTAAAGGCAACTTTTAATTGGTGGTTGAGGGTGGGGAGGCGATAGAGATAAACCAGACGACGGGCGATATGGGCGAGGGGGCCATCGAGCTGAAGCCCTAAACCGGTTAAGGTGGCATTATCGATACCCAGAGCCATCATTTCACCGAGGTGAGAATAGCGCACGGGGAGCAGGGGCCGATCGCACAAAGAAGCCCAGACATTCCAGGCACAATAATCTGCCTGTTGGATAGCGGCTTGGGCGGTTTTCGGTAGCACTTGACCGGTGGCATCACAGGAGTCGGAGAGGTCGCCAATAATGAAATAATGGGGACAATCGATCGCCTGTAAAGTTGGGGTGGTTGTAATTTGGCCGCGAGGATTCTTTTTCAGATCTAAACCTTGGACACTCGGCGGCACTTGGGTTCCCACTGTCCACAGCACCATATCCACCGGAATGGTATCTTCCTGACCTTTATAGTATAGGGAGATGGAATCGGGGGCGATCGCCTCAATCGTCGTTTCTAAGTCGATCCACACTCCTTTTTGTTTTAAGGCGGTTTCGGCTGCTTTGCGGTTAAACTCCGGAGAATTGGCTAAAATACAATCCCCTTTCTCTATCAGGCGAATGCGTCCGCGTTCCCCCAAGCGATCGGCTAATTTACAGGCTAATTCTACGCCACTGTAACCTGCACCGGCGATCGCCACCCGAATCACCTCTTGCTCCGATGCGATTAAGGGGCGTAAACTCTCCTCCAAGCGATAGACATCTTCCAGTGTCCGAAACGGAATCGCATATTCCTGACATCCAGGAACCCAACTTAACGGCGTTTCTCCTCCCAGAGCTAACACAATGCGATCGCCCTGTAAAACCTGTCCTGAGTCCAGAGTAACCTCTTGGGTCTCCAAATTAATTTGACTCACTTCTGCTTGCATAAACCTCACTCCAGTGTCCGCCAACAGCTCCACATAAGGCGGGGCAATTTCCCAGGTCTGCATCTCCCCAGTGACCAACTCATATAATAGGGGCATAAACAAAAATCGGTCTTGGCGATCGATCAAAACAATCTCTGGCTTTTCCCGTCCCTCCCAAGAAAACTCACTCAAACGCAGGGCCGTATACAACCCCCCAAAACCACCACCGAGGATACAAATGCGCGTAGATCGTTGTGACATAACAGAAGACTCAGACATCCACAAGAGAACTTCTTACAGCATAACAATGAGTAATGGGTTGAGTAATGAGTAATGAGTAACAAGCGAGCAAGATGTTTGTTCTGCGGACACGCTACGCTACGCACTCCCCATCTCCCGGCAAAGCACTGTAAGATGATCGAGGCAAGAGATTAGATTGTGAAGAGGTTACCATGGCCAGAAATCAATCAGACATTGGCGTACCCGGAATCCTGTTTGGCATCATTGCAGCCTTGATCATCTTAATTGGTGCGAACTGCTTTGTAATTATCAATCCCGGTCAAGCTGGGGTGATCAGTATTTTAGGGAAAGCCAGAGATGGGGCCCTCTTAGAAGGCATTCACTTTAAACCCCCTCTCATTTCAGTCGTTGATGTCTATGATGTCACTGTACAAAAATTTGAAGTACCCGCCCAAAGTTCCACCCGCGACTTACAAGAATTAAGCGCCAGTTTTGCCATTAACTTTCGCCTCGATCCGCTCCAAGTCGTGGAAATTCGCCGTACCCAAGGAACCTTACAAAATTTGGTTTCTAAGGTGATTGCCCCCCAAACCCAAGAATCGTTTAAAATCGCGGCGGCAGTGCGAACCGTGGAAGAATCGATCACCAAACGGACAGAATTGAAGCAAGATTTTGACGTGGCCTTAAATCAAAGATTAGAAAAATATGGCATTATCGTCCTGGATACCAGTGTCATTGACCTGGCCTTTTCTAACGAATTTGCCCGTGCAGTAGAAGAAAAACAAATTGCTGAACAACGATCCCAACGGGCGATTTATATTGCCAAAGAAGCGGAGCAACAAGCCCAAGCCGATATTAACCGCGCTAAAGGGAAAGCCGAAGCTCAACGGTTATTGGCAGAGACGCTCAAGGCTCAAGGGGGGTCATTAGTGCTACAAAAAGAGGCGATCGAAGCCTGGCGAGAAGGAGGGGCACAAATGCCCAAAGTTCTGGTCACTGGAGGTCAATCCAATTCTGGCGTACCCTTCTTGTTTAATCTCGGTAATTTGGATCAAGCCGTAGATTAGTAGATTCCCAGTAAGTTTGGTCAGCACCCAACAAAATCTGTAGGGGCGAACGGCCGTTCGCCCCTACAAAAATGTCTCACTGTTATTTGAATTGGCTATAAATTCGGTGAAACACCATAATTTAAAAAAATTTAGGGAGCGAGACGCTCCCACTCCAGTAATATCAGAGGATTAGAGGAGTGCGGGCATCTTGCCCGCTTCTCTTTTTCCATTCACCGGACTTCACATTAACTCTGTTTACGGAGTTTGCTGCCAGCCAACATTAAGCCAACCAGGGCTAAACCAGCAACTGCGGTGGGTTCAGGAACGGGAACGCTGGGAGTTTCTTCAAATGTACCTTCGATAGCCATACCATCATTGGTGCATTCAGCGAACAGATGAGCAACAAAGTCGCCGAGCATTTCCGGGGTTCTGGTGAAGCTAAAACCAAAGGTTGTCGCACCGAGCTTATTGTTTCCGACTCCAAAAGCACCACCAAAGTCTAAACCTAAACCACTTAATTGATCCTGATTTAACAGTTGGAAGTTGTCGTTTTCTACTTTAGTTCCAGACTTGATGGAGGTCGGAGCGCTACGGGAAGCGTTGTAATAGGACAGTTCAGAAGAGTCTAAATCACCGAAGGACTTAATACCTGCATTGCGGTCTGCGACATTCTCACTGCGGTTTTTGGTGTGATTGTAATGTTTTTTGATGGTAGACCAACCATGGTTTTTGGCGGTAACGTTTTTGGTGGTGATACCTTTGTATAAACCTAGAGCGTTGGTTCCTTGGGCAGCATCAAGCGCCGCACTGTTGAGTCCCCGTCCGAAGGAGTCGTTGGTTTCGGCAAAGTGAATCCCGTACTGCTCTCCACCGACGCTGAAGAGGAAGTCACCCCAACCGATGTTCCCGTCTTTCGCGGGGCCGTGAGATCTGCCTTCTAAGCCCAGGTTGGTGTTGATGCCAACGGTGATGGTGTCTCCATCTTGGTGAACTGCCATACCATACATTTCATAGGCGGATGCTCTGCGGCCATTAAACTGTGCATAGCCACCTGTACCATCGTTGGAGTAGTCACGAGCATAGTTCCAACCGTTGTAGAAGCTTCCGGCTTGGGCAACTCCAGTCATACTCAGCAGACAAGCGGTGGTTGCAGCAGTACCGATAAGAGTTTGAATAGAATTAAGTTTCATGAGGTTTGCTCCTTCTGTTCTCTAGTTGTGTTGTGTACTAAACCGCCGTCCTCAAGGTTAATCAAGATGAGTCGTCATCTTTGCTTTAACAGATGCACGGAACACTAACGGCGTTCAGTAGGGCTTGTTTCAACCCTGTATTCAGCATATGCCAGTTTCTCAACTGTGCCATCAGGAGAGTTGCTGAATTTAGATTGCACCTAAAATGAAGATTGGGTAAGGGATACGGAGCCGAGGAAAGGAATGCCCCTAGAAACCCGTATTTTTAAAGCCAAGCTTTATATCTCTGACGAAAGAATATCCAAATCTACGCAAATACCCAGTAGTTTAGGCAGGTTGTAGAGAAAGACTGCCTGAACAGGTTGAGAGTAGCCACACCATCGTCAGGGTTAATTCCGGATGAAGTGAAGATTAATTTTGTAGATGACTTTCTTGATCTGGGTCGGACAGCGCTGGGGTCGATCCGATCGCCCCCAGCGCGATCGGCTTCATTGTTGCACCGGGATTTCAATCCGGAATGTTGTCCCCTCACCGACGGTAGACTGACAACTACATTTCCCTTGATGCTTCTCCACGATAATTTGATAACTAATCGCTAAACCCATACCTGTTCCCTTACCCATGGGTTTAGTCGTAAAAAACGGATCGAACAATTTAGGTTGTACCTCTTCTGGAATGCCCAATGCATTATCTTCAATCTCGATGACGACCCAATCTTGTTCTGAAGCCTCTGGAGAATACAGGGAGGTATAAATTTTGATCTCGTTAGGATGAGCCTCCAAGTCCTGATAACTCAAATTTTGTTGGGTATTCGCTTCCTCTAGGGCATCAATGGCATTAGCAATTAAATTCATGAACACCTGATTTAACTGACTGGGATAGCATTCTACAAGAGGAAGGGGGCTGTAATGTTTAACGACTTTAATCTCTGGGCGATTCGATTTAGGCTTAAGTCGATTATTCAAGATCAGTAGGGTACTATCAATTCCTTCATGGATATTGACCGCTTTCACCTCACTTTCATCGAGACGAGAGAAGTTGCGTAGCGATCGCACGATTTCCCGAATGCGATCGGCTCCAATTTGCATCGACTGGAGTAATTTGGGTAAATCCTCCATTAAAAACTCTAAATCTGCGTCTTCACATTCTTCCTTTATCTCTTCAGGAGGTACAGGGTAAAACTTCTGATACAGCTCAAGGATAGAGAGTAAATCCTGAGTATAATTATCAGCATGGGCAAGATTACCATAAATAAAATTCACAGGATTATTGATTTCATGAGCAATCCCTGCTACCAATTGTCCTAAGCCGGACATCTTTTCACTTTGAATTAAGTGAGTTTGAGTTTGTTTAAGTTCCAGAATCGTCTGTTCCAGTTGCCGTGATTTCTCCTTCTCTTGGGCTTCTGATAGTTTCAAGGCTTGATTCACTTTTTCCAGTTCATCTGCTTTTTTTAAGACAATTTTAATGATCGAATTTTGTAGGCTTAATGCTGCATCAATTTCACATTTCTTCCAAGCAGAAGATTGTAAGTCAACGGTCTCTTTCCACAACTCAAAAGATTGTCTAGGGCAAAGTACATCAGGCTTTTTGCTGTTTTCTAATGTTTTTTCTGGGTTGCCAGCCCAAGTGACAGTTTGCAGCACTTCAGGGCGAAACCAAATTAAATACTGGTTTTGAGTCGGTGTAATTTTGATGGCAAGTATCCCACTAGCGACTTCTTTATAGGCAGTGGCTTCCGGATCGATTTCTGCTAAACAAGTTGTGGAAAAGAAACGAGATTCTCCTATATAGTAACCTAGATTATTTTTGAATTGATTAACATAGGTAATATCAGGAGTTTCTCCAATGAGAAAAGAGCGATCGCCCAAACAAATAGCCGCCCCTGTAGCATTTACTAAATCTAGAAGATCGGCTTCATTGTTCATCAATCCTTCTATATAACTAGGAGCATTAGACATGGACTCTAATAAACGGGATTGAATATCTTTGAGATCCAACTTATATTCATAATCTTCATTATGCTCCTTGTAAACCAATTCCAAGGAGAGAGACTGGGCCAAAAACTCACAGGAGGATCGCTGCTCGTGGGAGAGAGAAATTGGGGTATAGTTATGGCAGGCAATTAGCCCCCAAAGTTGTTGATTTTTAATTAAGGAAAGAGTCATCGAAGAGCGCACACCCATATTTCTTAAATATTGCAGATGACAGGTAGAAGCAGATCTCAACCACGATCCTTTCAAGTTCGTTTTGTGATGAGTTAACGGATTAACATCAGGTTGTAAGTCTACCGCCTCTCCATTCACATCAAAAATAAATCTCAACCAATTTTTCAGAAACAGATTTCGTGCATCTTCCGGAATGTCAATATCGGGATAATGTAATCCTAAATAGGACTCTATATCTTCCCGTTTAGATTCAGCAATTACACTGCCATGATGATCTTCATAGAATTTATAGAGCATCACTCGGTCAAATTTTGTGATTTCACGAATATTGTGAACAGCAATTTTACAAACTTCTGCCAAGTTTTGAGCGGCGTTTAGAGCGATCGTAGCTTGTCTGGTCAGGTAATAAAAATCGAGATTTTGATTAAATTCCGGATTAACGCTTTTTTCTAATTCTAGAATCAGTCCATCATCCTGACGATGTATCGTTCCAGTGAACTCAATTTTTTCCAGAGAATTCACCCGGAGCTTGAGGGGACTGTTGCTCTGAAGACTGGCAGAGGCTAGATGATACTCAACAATTTGCAGTTGTGAGGGGTCTAATAAGACAGATAAGGGTTGATTGAGGAGGCGATCTGGGGCATAGCCTAAAAAGGATTCTACATTTTGGCTCACTTGTAGAATCGTTAACTCTGGCTCTTTTAAGACCAACAGGACTCCATGGGGTTGAATAGCGCTAGGAAAATTAACGGCTTCTTGTTGAGCGATCGCCCAGTTCCGAGAGCGACGTAAGCTAATATTGAATTGAGTATTCATAGAGTTCACAGTGGAGACACAATAACGCTAAATGATGGCTAGGAACAGAAAGATTAAGCTAGAAGGATTCTTAGCATTAGGCTTAAATGATGCACAATAGATCTAGGAATCTATTGTAACTCAAGACTTAAACAGAACCTAGAAAAGGGTAAAAGCACGGTAGAGAGCAGGAGAATATCCCGATCTGTGTTTCCAGGGTAGGATTAGGGTTTAAAGTGAAGTTAGGCAAATCTAATCGATATAACGTGGGATTCAAGTGCAAGATATAGAAGGTAACCACATCCGACTCAATAAGGTCACCAGGGAATGGGTCATTTATGCGCCCAAGAGAAAGCACCGTCCCCAGGATTTGCGACAAGCCTGCATTATCGATCATCCGATCGCCCTTCCTTGTCCTTTTTGTCCAGGTGGCAGCCATGAAGAGGAACAGATTTTACTAGAAGTCCCCAAATCCAACGGCTCTGGGTGGCAAACCCGTGTCGTTGCCAATCGCTATCCAGCCCTTTCGACTGACGGCAATACCATGCGCTCGTCCCATGGTATTTATCTCATGATGCCAGGTTATGGTCGCCATGAGGTGATCATTGAAAGTCCGGATCATGATAAGGATATTCCCACCATGGAGCGATCGGAAGTGGAGCTGATTATAGAAACCTATCATCACCGCTACATCGATCTGATGCGAGAGCATGAGAGCATGATGGGGATTATCTTCCGCAACCATGGACAACGGGCAGGGGCTTCCCAGTCCCATCCCCATTCCCAAATTATCATTACCAGTGTTGTGCCTCAACAGCGACGCTGGCGGGAGGAGGAAGCCCAACGATACTATGATGACTGGGGACGGTGTTTGTACTGTGATATTCTCAAGTTTGAGTACAAGGAACAAACGCGGGTACTCGAAGAGAATAATTCATTTTTAGCGTTTGTGCCGTTTGCGGCTGAAGTGCCATTTGAGGTATCGATCGCCCCAAAACATCATGAAGCTGATTTTGGCAGTCTGACGGATACGGAAAAAGCGGATTTTGCTGCCATCCTGCAAAATATTCTGACTCGGTTATCGGACAAACTCAACGATCCCGATTATAACTACATTATCAATACGGCGGCTCGCTATAAGGCCGAAGAACCCCAAGTTCACTGGTATTGCCAAATTCGACCCCGGTTAACCACTCCAGCAGGCTTTGAAATCGCTTCTAGTGTAAGTATTAATCCCTCTTTACCCGAATGGGATGCGGAATTTTTGCGACAATAAGGATTAGTAATTATAGCTATTTAATCGGACTTGATCTGATGACTCATGACTCAGGCTCTAGGGCAATAATGACGACGGTGATATTGTCCCGTCCGCCTTTTTCTTTGGCCTGTTCAATTAATTTCTGTCCGGCCATGTCACAGGAGCGAACAGACTTGAGGGTAGAGGCAATGGTTCCATCGGGGAGTTCTTCGGTTAAGCCGTCGCTACAGAGCAGCAGGCGATCGCCCCCTTGTAACTCGATGAGGTCTATATCAATATCATCCTCTTGGGTATCTTCCCGTCCCAAACACTGGGATAATACATGCCTCCAGGGATGGGTGCGCCCCTGTTCCGGATCGAGGACTCCCGAAGCCATCGCTTTAGCCACCCAGGTATGATCGACGGTCATCTGTTGCAGATGATGGCCGCGCAGTCGATAAAGACGAGAATCGCCAATATGGGCCACCCAAGGCTGTTCCCTGTCTTGCTCTGGGGAGGGACGGAACAAGACGACCACTACCGTGGTTCCCATGTCCGAGCGTTCCGGATGCTGGCGCTGGTCTTCGAGAATGGCCTGATTGGCTTTCAATAAGGCTGCCTGCAAGAGCTGATCGGAAGGCTTATCGGATTCCCAATGGGCCAACAAATACTCCTGAATAGCTGTGGTGGCTAACTGACTAGCTTCTTGGCCACCGGCATGGCCACCCATACCATCAGCGACAATAAAAAACCGACCTTCCGGGTCATTGTAGAAGGCATCTTGGTTTACAGAACGGACTACCCCCGTATCAGTTAGACCCGTAAAGATGCGTTTCATAAGTTTGCTGACCAAAACAGTAACTAACAGATAGGCATGAAGAGATTTCTCCCCTCTGATTGTAACCCCTGGTGGGAGACTTTGGGCTAAGGCATTCGATCAAAACGATTAATTCGCCGCAACAGGCGGAACAGAAGGATCGCTAAGGCGATCGCCAACACAGCCACCACTACAGCCAATCCTAGTTTATCCGCACTAACCAAAATCGCGGCAGCAATGGTCAAGCCACTAATCAGGATACCATAGGTATTGACCAAGCTCATACTACTAATACGTCGGAGGATGCGATCGCTCTCCGTCGCTCTCACCCGCAGGCGAATATCCCCCTGCTCCAACTTATCGAGGGCATCCTCCAAACGACGGGGCAGACCCAAAGCCGTATTACTCATCTGAGTCGCTTGGCGACCGAGTTCGCCCAACAAATCATTTCCTGCCGATCCATTTCCACTATTCATAAGCTCTGTTGCAAAGGGTCTCGCTACTTCCATAAAATTAAACTCTGGGTCAAGGCCTTTCCCTACCCCTTCCAAGGTCGAAAACGCCCGCATCACAAACGTAAAGGTTGCCGGGAACCGAAACGGTTGATCGTAGGCAATCTCATAGAGATCGTCACTAATTTGGTTCACCGACTGGGTTTCAAAGGGCTGATCCATAAAATGATCCAACATATATTGGATCGATCGCCTCACCGGCCCCATATCCCCCGTCGGAGCCAGTGCGCCCAAGGCAATCAAGGAATTCATCACCCGATTGCCATCTTTCTGGGCAATACCAAAAAAGGTATCTAACAGTTTTTCGCGGGTAACCGCCTGAATTTGGCCCATCATGCCAAAATCATAAAAAATCAGCGATCCATCCGGGCTGACGGCTATATTGCCCGGATGGGGGTCAGCATGGAAAAACCCACTGTAGAGAATTTGCATTAAATAAGCTTTTGCCCCCAACTGAGCCAAATTTTTCCGATCTAATCCAGCCGCTTCTAGGGCATCGTACTGACTAATTTTAATCCCTGGAGCATATTCGAGAGTTAAAACACGGGGAGAGGTGTAGCGCCAATAGATCCGAGGCACTTTCACCCAACTTTCTTGGCGGAAGTTGCGCCGAAACGTATCCGCATTGCGCCCTTCATTGAGATAGTCAATTTCTTCCCACAAAATGCGGCAACATTCGTCATAAATGCCGAGCCAGTCTCGTCCCTTGCCCCAGTCGGGATGATTTTGGAAATAGCGGGCAATCCCTTTGAGAATTGCTAAATCGATGGTAAAGAGTTGGCGCAAACCGGGTCGTTGCACTTTAACCACCACTTCTTCACCGCTATGAAGTTGGGCCCGGTGAACCTGGCCTAAACTCGCAGCCGCCATAGGAACGGGGTCAAAACTGCGATAGAGGTCTTGAACCGACTTTCCTAAGTCTTCTTTGATAATACTTTCAGCTTTTTCATAGCTAAAGGCCGGTACGCGGTCTTGGAGTTTGGAGAGTTCTTCCACATATTCAATGGGGAATAAGTCCGCACGGGTGGAGAAGAGTTGGCCGAGTTTAATAAACGTGGGCCCTAGATCGAGGAAGGTGTCCCGAACCCAAATGGCTTGCTGTCGCCGTCTTTTTTGGATTTTTTCCTCGGTCATACCGCCTTGGTAACTCCAGGATTTGCCATTAAGCCATAGAGAGCCTAAAAACAGCCAGAAGAAACTCCAAATATCGAGAAAACGACGGTTTCGGGAATATTTGGGACGATTCCAGCGATAGGATTTGCTGCTATAGCCTTGTTCCAGGGCACTGGAGGAAGGGGTAAGGGCTGATGGGTTGTCGGATACGTCAGAGAGCGCAGATACAGAAGTCATCAGTGGGCGATCGATTGGGTGGGTTTAGGGTAGTCTGGGCTTGGGCTTCAGGTGGAACGGGAGCGATATTTTTGCAGTTCGGAACGCAGTTGGGCAATTTCGGCCCGCAAATCATCGAGGGTTTCTTGGAGGTCGCGGGAAGGGGGGTTAGGTTGTCCGGAGGGGGAGGGGGCAGGATTGCCGGTGCGGGCGGCTGCTTCTGCGGCTTCGGCTCGGTCTAAGACCATTTGCGGGAAGTTTTTCAGCCGTTCTTGTTGTTCTGCGTCGGCTTTGCCGAAGTTACTGAGGGCATGGGTTAGGGTGTATTCTACTTCTTCGGCGATCGCCTCGGACAGGGCGCGACCAACAAAGAAGGCATGGAGTGGGCTGTTACTCATGGGAGGATCTGGATTAGAGTTTGTTTACAAAAATTATAATAACGTTGCTTCCTTTCAGAATACAGAAGATCGACCAGAATTGTCAGGTGGGGTTGAGGAGGGAATGGGGAATGGGGAATGGGGAATGGGGAATAGGGAATGGGGAATAGGGAATGGGGAATAGGGAATGGGGAATGGGGAATAGGGAGATGGGGATAGCCCATTGTCCAGGGCTATAACTCGCTTAGGCGTTTTAAGATACGTAGAACTTCGTAGAGTTGATTACCGCGATTGCGAATACTGAAAACATCTGATAAAGCATAGCGGTTGACTTCACCTCGGACTAGCTTGATAAAAATAAAGCTGCCTCCTGTGGCGATCATACCAAAACAGGGACGGTCGGGGTGAGGGCTGGCGAGCATATAGACGAGGATCTGGGGGAGCGCTTCTTCGATGGAAAAGGCGGCTTTTTTGGATTCGATCGCCACGATCCAAAATTGGTCTTTCAAAATCAAGGTATCAATTCGACCTTTGATGATTACGCCATCGTCTTCTGCGCTAATCTCTATGGGTTCTTCGCTTTTGACATAGAAGGGGGAGATATAGAAGTCGCCGATAAAGAGGATGGGGTCTAAAATCGCCATTCTGACGATGTTTTCCAGTAAGGGGGGATGGTTGAGCAGGTTGATATAACCGGCTTTGACTTTATCCAGGAGTTGGCGATCGCTCGGAGAAATATCGGGTAAATTTTCTTGCCATTCGGGAAAGAAGTCTTCATCTTCGGTTAAGGTTAAGCCAAAGCGATCGATGAGTTCTCTGAGGGTGATGGTTTGCGCGGGTAAGGTGGTAGGCATCATAGGCAATAGGCAATAGGGAATGGGGAATGGGGAGATGGGGAATGGGGAAAACCTTTTTTGCTTAACAAATTTCGTCTAAATCGACCCATTCATCGTCAAAATCATCTTCATCGAGATAATGCACTCGATATTGATCGCCGTCAATTTTTTGAATCTGAGCGGTATACCATTCTTCCTCATCGTCATCCCAAACTTTTACTTTTTGACCAACGGCATAGCCATTATCATCGGCATCTTCAAAGTTACAAGCGCGAACATTCTTTTCTTTGACCCATTCATCCTCTGAGGAACCATAGCCAACATAGCGAACATAGTAGCGAGTTTTATCTTTTTTGACTTTAATTTTGCGAATAGTTGCTTCATACCAGTCTTCTTCTTTTTTATCCCAAACTTCAATGGTGTCTCCGACGGAAAATTCACCATTTCCATCAACATCGTTATCGTCTGAATCTTCATCAGAGAGCGCTTCCCCTTCTGCTTGCAGGGATTCATAGGCTTCTAATACTAAGCGCTGGGCAACAGTTTGGATGCCGGTATGCTCGTAGTAATTGGTAGTTTGATCGAGAAAAGCGGCGACAAAATCCAGATTATCATCGGCCATTTGGATAAAGTTCCCCAAATGATTGAAAATGCTTTCTGGAGTAATGCCAGTTTGGGCAACCAACTGATTCATCCACCCTTCGATCGCGCTAAAGCATTGATTGACAAATCCGATGCGATCGCCGGTGGTTTCGCCGGGGATCTGGTCTTGAATGCCTGAAAACACGGGGTTTCCAGCCACTGTCCCCGGATTAATGCCTTGAATAACGGCATGGATTTTGGTTAAGAAATTTGGCCCCAAGGGTAACATCGCATCAATGCACACTAAGGCAATCATTCGCATTAATCCGGCGTTGTGATAATTTTCAGCTAGAGAATTGGCGAAAACTTGGGGATTGGGTTGGGGAATGCCATTGAGTTTGCAAAAGGCAATCACTTCTACGGCAATTTTGAGGAGTAAATCAATGGTTTGGGTAGTGTCGGCTTTGGGGGTAAGGTTACTGAGAAAGGAAAGAAAACTTAACTTTTCACCCACCTTATTGGCTAAGGCGGCTGTACCCATGGCTACATCGGCTTTATCGATCGCCTGATATAATCCGACTGCACCCTGATAGCCTTTGGCGGGATCGAGATACAGAGCCGCAGCGCGATCGCGGATACGCTGAATGGTTTTGGGATCGGTTTCTCCGGTAAAATGGGCGATAGTAGCATCAAATCCGACTAGATTATTCCATTCTCCCGGTACGACAAAATCGAGAGCTTTTAAGACTTTGACGGTAATATTATCTTCAGGCAGTTCATCGACAAGCTGGATAATTGACTTTGCCATCGTTGTATCCTCATGATTAACCCTGTTGATAGTTTAGCGCCATCGGTTGATTTTAATCTGGGGAAACCCTCTATCTATTTTGTCACTCTCCGGCAATTAAAATAGAATAATATAGAACATTAATGGCTGAACGCAAGAAGATATAGCAATGGATGTAGAGTTACAGATCTTAAAACATTTGCCGCGAGATCCGGAACCAACCGTTTCGGTTGTCGATGAATATTGTGAAAGTTATCAAGAGATTTTTGGTGAAGTGAGAAGTTATGAATATTTTAAATACTTACATCTAGGCATTATCTCACCAATCAAGAGAAAATCTTTCCCAGAAATAGCCAAAGCAGTGGGAATCAATTCTTCTCAATCATTACATCATTTTATTGCGAATTCTCCTTGGTCTGTCACAGACTTAAAAGATCGAAGATTAAGGAAAACCTTGGAAGCATTAAGCGGGGAAGAAATCACTGTAATCGTGAATGAAATAGGGGATCAAAAAAAAGGAGACAAAACAGATTATGTAGCCAAACAATACTTAGAAAGTTTGGAAAAAGTCGATCGAGGAATGGTTTCAATCAATGCTTATGGAATTTATAAAGGTATAACCTTTCCGCTCCTATGTCAAGTATTTAAGCCTGAAGGGAAATTAAAGGAAGGAGATATTTACAGAAGTAAGAGTGAAATTGCTTCAGAGATAATTAGCGAACTGATAGATTATGGCTTTAAGATTGAATTAGTCTTGGCAGATACTTGGGACAAAGAAGATCATACATTGGTGGAAAAACTAGAAGAATATAACTTATCCTATGTTTTGTCAACTCGAAGCGATCGTACAGTTCTGATGCCAAGCGATCAAAAGGTTAGGGAAAATAAATGGTATAAATTATCGACATTTATGGACAATCGAGCATCAGAAGAGGGCTATATTAGACAAATTGTTTTGGGTAGCCGCAGTGGAAAAACTTATTGGGAAATAACGACAGATCCTAAAACCTTTCCCGATCGCTCAACTTCTTGGCTAACAACAAATATTCAAGCAGAAAAAAACTCGATGAAAAAGATTGTTGGCAACCTTTATTCCTTAAAAAATTGGGGAGACTCTAGAGTTAGAGAATGTAAACAAGAATTAGGCTGGACGAATTATCGATTAACTCAATTTTCTCAGATTGAAAAATGGTGGGAACTCATCATGAGTGCTTGTCTCATGATTAGCTTGAAGAGTCAACCTTTTTTGTCATTAAATCGTTTAGAGTCCCAGGATTCAGACAGTAATCGAGCCAAGGTTGATTCTTTTCTATCTGAACAGTGGCATGACTCTGGGGGTTGGAAAAGTGTCTTAAATGATTTTCGTTTACTGATTCAACCGAAACTTCGTTGTTAGTCTCTTTTGTTTGGGTTGACATACTCACCGTCCTAAAGGAGCGGTGATTCATTAGACTCGGAAAGTGACAAAACAGGGAGGTATATCTTCAATTAACGGGTGTGATTAATTCTTCTTACTAAACTCACCTTCCCGAAATCCTAGGATTTTGTAACAATGGAGAGACAATAGAAGAAACAACGACGATCGCCGTCGTTCCTCACCTCTGATATAGGATAAATATATTATGGTAGCACTGACCGATCGCCCTCAAAAACGCCTAACGATAGAAACGGCTCCAGTTGCCGAAAATACTACAACGATCCGTTGCCTCGACTGGGATCGCGATCGCTTTGACATCGAATTCGGACTGCAAAACGGAACCACCTACAACTCCTTCATCATCCAAGGAGACAAAACTGCCCTGGTGGATACTTCCCATCGCAAATTTGAGCAACTCTATCTCGACACCCTCAAAGGACAAATCGATCCCGCCACCATTGACTATATTGTGATTAGTCATACTGAACCTGATCACAGTGCCCTGGTCAAAGATGTCCTCGAACTCGCTCCCCATGCGGTAGTGGTTGGCTCAAAAGTCGCTGTCCAATTCTTACAAAACCTGATTCATAAACCCTTTGAAAGCCAATTGGTGAAAAATGGCGATACCCTAGATTTGGGTCAGGGCCATGTTCTCGAATTCATTAGCGCTCCCAATCTCCATTGGCCCGATACCATCTTTAGTTACGACCATAAAACCTCGGTTCTCTATACCTGCGATGCCTTCGGAATGCACTATTGCTCCGACCATACCTACGATGAGAACTTGAGCGACATCGAAGCGGACTTTCGCTTTTATTATGAATGTTTAATGGCTCCCAATGCCCGCTCCGTGGTCAACGCCATGAAACGGATGGCCAAACTTCCAGCCATTAACCTGATCGCTACCGGCCATGGCCCCCTCCTGTGGCATAACCTAGAGGAACTCACTGGGCGTTACGATCGCTGGAGTAAGGAAAAAACCAAAGCCGAAAAAACCGTCGCCGTATTCTACACTTCCGATTATGGCTATAGCGATCGCCTCTCGCAAGCGATCGCCCATGGGATCACCAAAACCGGGATCGCCGTAGAAATGATGGACTTGCGGGCTGCCGATCCCCAGGAAGTCCGGGAACTGGTGGAAATGGCCTCAGCCCTGGTCATTGGCGCTCCCCCCCAGTCCGGAGAATTAGGCAAAGAAGCCGAAGCTGCCATCAGTACCATTTTAGTCGCCGCCAACGACAAACAGGCGATCGGTCTGTTTGAGTCCGGTGGAGGAGACGACCGCTCCATCTATCCCCTGCGGAACCAATTCCAAGAACTGGGACTCAAAGAAGCCTTTCCCGCTATTTTGGTGAAAGAAGCACCCAAAGAAGCCACCTATCAACTCTGTGAAGAAGCAGGAACCGACATGGGGCAAATCTTGGGACTTAAAGATGCCATTAAACAGATGAAGTCCCTGGATAATGACCTAGACCGGGCCTTGGGTCGCTTGAGTGGTGGACTCTATATCATTACCGCCCAAAAAGGAGAACTCAAAAGCGCCATGCTCGCCTCTTGGGTAACTCAAGCCAGCTTTAAACCCCTAGGGGTGACCATTGCCGTAGCCAAAGACCGGGCGATCGAATCCTTGATGCATGTGGGCGATACCTTTGTTCTCAATATCCTCAGCGAAGATAACTATCAAGGCTTAATGCGCCACTTCCTCAAACGCTTTGGCCCTGGTGCAGACCGGTTTGAAGGAGTCAAAACCCAAACCGCCAACAATGGCAGCCCCATTTTGACCGATGCTCTGGCTTATGTAGAATGTCAAGTCGCCAGTCGTATGGAGCTTTCCGATCACTGGTTAGTCTATTGCACCATTGATACCGGACGAGTCAGTAACCCCGATGCTCTAACTGCCGTTCACCATCGTAAAGTGGGCAACCATTATTAGGCAGTGGGACTTGCCCTCATATCAAGTCCGTTGGATCAGTTATAGTATGTCATTGCGAACGGAACGCAGTGGAGTGAAGCAATCTCAACAATCCCGGTAATCTTGGCGTTTACAAAGTATGCGCGAAGCGCGAATGCTTCCCTGCGGTCGCAATGACAAGTGTTTAACCGGACTTGCCCTCATCCCCCAGCCCCTTCTCCCACGGGAGAAGGGGAGCAGAACTCCCTCTCCCATGGGAGCGGGATATAGGGAGAGGGCAGTTCTAGACCTTTTGATATCAAGTCCGATTAAACTGCTATGATTACCAATCATCGTAGTGCCGTGACCGCTCTAATTTGGTGCTTTAGATTTAGTTTTCGGTCAATTGCAGTTGAAATCGCTCTTCGAGTTCACTTAAGGCAAGGGTTCGAGCAGTGAGGGTTTGCATACGGGGTTCGTGTGGCGATCGGCGGAAGTTCAGTGTATCCTTTCAGTGTAACCCTTAGAAGCGCGATCGCAACCGGGATAAACAGGACTTGCTAAGTTTTACGGAATGGCTATACTATGGGCTGAATCTAATTCACGCGATGGATCAATCGACCCATCACAACATTACTCATACAGAAAACTGAGGTGAAAGTCCCTATTTCTAACCAACACAACATCACTTTAGCTCCAGATGTCCTGGTTCAGGAACTCTCTGGAGAATCGGTATTACTCAACTTAAAGAGTGAGGAATACTTCGGTTTAGATGAGGTGGGTTCGCGCATGTTATCCGTGTTGACGGATTCTGCTTCAATTCAAGAGGCGAGCGATCGCCTATTAGAAGAGTATGAGGTAGAGCCGGACAAACTGCACCAGGATTTGCTCGAACTGATTGAAAAAATGGTCGATCAGGGCTTGGTTACCGTGAATCCAGCTTAACAGGGGTTTCAGGGAGCGATCGGAAAATTTCTTTTTAAGGTTAAATTAAAATGAGTCGGGTGAACCCTTCAGTTGTGCTATAGTACACTGGAAAATAAACAAGCCCAAGGGGTTTGCAGTTTAGCTTAAGGTAGAGTATAATCAGCTCGTTTTAAGCAACCAGGGTAAAATACCCATTACTCCGTCTAAACACCATATCGAGGTGAACAGAGTGAGCGGAATCTTAGGAATCGTCAATGCTGATCAGGCCCCGGTTGACCGGGAACTATTGGCACGGATGACCGGATATATGACCTTCCGGGGGCCGGATGTCCAGAGAATCTGGGCAGAGGGTTCTGTCGGGTTTGGCCATACCCTGTTACGAACGACTGATGAATCCGAGAACGAAACTCAACCTCTAACGGTAGATCAACGGGTTTGGATTGTAGCGGATGCACGGGTGGATGGTCGCAGCGAGTTAATCCAAAGTCTTCAAGACCGAGGAGAACCGGTGACTTCAGAGACTCCCGATCCGAATCTGATCCTCCATGCCTATCTGGTTTGGGGTATCGATTGTCTGGATCGCCTGATCGGGGATTTCGCCTTCGCCATCTGGGATAGCCGAGAACAGCGTTTGTTTTGCGCCAGAGACCATTTTGGGGTAAAACCGTTTTTCTACGCTCATTTGGGCCAAGAGTTCGTGCTGAGTAATACGCTTAATTGTGTGAGATTGCATCCGTCTGTATCGGACAAGCTCAATGATTTGGCGATCGCCGACTTTTTGCTATTCGGCTACAATCAGGAAGTGGATACCAGCGCCTTTGCCGATATCCAACGCCTGCCTGCCGCCCATCGGTTAATCTGGACTCCAGAGAGCTTTAAGGTGGAGAGATACTGGACATTGCCAACGGATGGCTATATCCGGTATAAGCGGGATGAAGAGTATGTAGAGCAGTTTTTGGAACTAATGCGGTTAGCAGTCGGCGATCGACTGAGAACCAATAAAGTCGCAGTTTACATGAGTGGCGGATTAGATTCTACCAGTGTAACGGCGATCGCCAAAGAACTCCTCACAGAAACCTACTCCTCCCACGACCTCAGAGCCTACACCACTGTCTTCGACCGTCTTCTTCCCGATGAAGAGCGCTACTACTCCGGTTTAGTCGCCCAACATTTGGATATTCCCATCCACTACCAAGTCGCCGACGACTTCGAGTTGTGTAAAGGATGGGAAGACATAGAAGGGTACTATGCGCCAGAACCGGCTTTACTATCTCTAGTACGAAGTAACCCCAAAGAATATGAACCCCCCAGAAGCCGAGTTGCTCTTAGTGGTGAAGGTGGAGATGGTGTCTTTCACTGTCAAGGTGCTTACTATTATGGAATATATCTGCTTAAAAGAGGTGAGATTCTTTCAATTGTGACACAATGGTGCCAATACTGGAAAGCTAATGGGCGTTTTCCTCAACCTGGAATACGCGCTCGGATTAAAGAGTGGTTAGGAATTCCCGCCTGGAGACCTTCTTATCCCGTATGGCTCAGTCCTGATTTTGAAAGGAAGTTAGACTTGAAATCTAGATGGGAAAACAGCTATAGAAAAAGAGAGCTTTTACACCCCTTTCGTCCTGAAGCCTATAAAGGAATCAAAGCGATATTTTGGTCTTACCTCTTTGAATGCAACGACTCAGGTATGACATTTTCAACAATTGAAGTAAGATACCCTTACTTTGATGTGCGCTTAATCGAGTTCTTATTCTGTATTCCAGTGATTCCCTGGGTGATGTTTAAGGGGATTGTCCGAGCATCTATGAAAGGCAAACTGCCAGAATTTGTTCGTAGTCGTCCTAAAACTCCTGCTACAGGTGATTCCCTGAATGTAAGATTACAACAGACAGAAATGAGATGGATTGACGATTTTAATCCAATTTCTCAGTTATCTATGTATATTAATCATAAAGCTATCCCAACTCTTTGCGGAATGACAGCTCAAAGCAGTGAAGCTTGGGTCGATCTTCGTCCAATTAGTCTTAACTATTGGTTAGAGCAGTTAGCATCAGTTAATTCCCAATCAACACCGGAGGTTTACAATGTACTCACAACATAAAAAAATGAACAAAAAATCCTACAACCATCCCATATTCAATATATATGGAGATATCAGTCGGTTAACTCAAAATAGTTCTAGTCCTGACCAGAACTGTGATAACCATGGTCAAACAGCAGGAGGAGATAGCAAGTGTACTCTAGCAGTATTTAAGACTGGCTACAATATGTGATTTTCACTTGCTTGTTATATAACAAGTTATTCTTGTTTACCCTGGTAATAGTGTCCTCCTTTTACTTTACGTTTGGCTTATTTCTTCAAGCCAATTTTCATATTCCTGGTGTAGTGCCTTTAGCTCACCTAAAAGAAGTTGATCTTACCGTATGGTTCAAGAGTCAACCTTTTTGGCTCAACAAAACATTACAGGCTTCTTTACCAATTTGGGCTGAAAGTTCCTATGTAACTGAGGCTGGCTGTCCCGTTTGGAAAGTGGAAGAACTAGGAAAAGCCTATCTTCAGTTGACCTATATAGATCGCACTCAGTTCATCATAGACCGTCAGGGAACTGAAGTCTGGGGGACTTGGCCGGAAGAGTTGACATTGGAAGATACTGCGACCTATTTGCTCGGCCCAGTCATGGGTCTGGTTTTGCGTCTGCGGGGGGTGACCTGTCTTCATGCGAGCGCGATCGCCGTCGGAGATCGCGCCATAGCCATCGTCGGTCGTTCCGGTGCAGGAAAATCCACCACTGCGGCTGCATTTGCTGAACTCGGATATCCCATCCTTTCGGATGATATCGTCGCTCTAGTCGAGCCAGATAACCAGATTCTGGTTCAACCTGCTTATCCCCGACTCAGACTCTGGCCCTCTTCTGTGGAGATCCTCTATAACAACCCCGATGCGCTTCCTCGTCTGGTTCCCACTAACCCCACTTGGGATAAAAGCTATTTAGACCTCAATCAAGAGAAGTACAAGTTTCAGGATACGCCCCTACCTCTAGCTGGCATTTATATATTAGGCGATCGCACCAATTCTTCTCCCATTCCAGCGATCGCCCAACTGCCAAAACGTCAAGCCTTAATGGATCTGATTGCCAATACCTATGCCAATGTACTCCTCGATAAAACCATGCGCCAACAGGAGTTCCATTTTCTCAGTCATACCGTCAATCAAGTCCCGGTTTATCAACTGAATGCTCACCCCGACTCGGAGCATCTATTCAACATTCCATCTGTGATTTTAGAGAACTTATCCCATGTATAGTGTATCGGGTTACGGCTCCATGATCGGCGATCGCGGCCGCATGGAAGCCTATACGCAAGCTCTGAAACAATCCATTACCCCCGGTTGTGTTGTCCTCGATATCGGCACGGGAACCGGTATATTTGCCCTGCTTGCCTGTCAATTCGGAGCCAAGAAAGTCTACGCCATTGAAACCAATCCGGCGATCGAAGTGGCAAAACAAGCGGCAGTTGCCAATGGGTATAGCGATAAAATTGAGTTTATTCAAGATTTATCTACTCAAGTAGAATTACCCGAATTAGCCGATGTCATTATCTCCGACTTGCGGGGAATTTTACCTTTATTTCAGCAACATATTGGCTCTTTAGCTGACGCGAGAAAGCGATTATTGCGTCCTGGAGGGGTGTTAATTCCCCAAAAAGATAAAATTTGGGTGAGTGTGGTAGAAGCACCGAATTTATGGAATAGAATTAACGATCCTTGGGATAAATATTGCTATGACTTTAATATGAACGCGGCGAAAAAGATCGTTAATAATGTTTGGGGAAAAGGCTGGGTAACACCGTCTCAATTATTGGCGCAACCGCAACTTTGGGCAACCTTGGATTATGGAACCCTTGAGAATCCGAATGTGGGAAATCAGATGCTCTTTGAACCGTCTCGCAGTGGCACAGGCTATGGGTTGAGTGTATGGTTTGATGCTACGTTGATTGAGGAAGTTGGGTTTTCCACGGCTCCAGGGATGCCAGAATTGATTTATGGGACAGCGTTTTTCCCCTTTTTAGAGCCGGTTGAGATAGGTTTGGGCGATACGATTTCTGTGAATTTACAAGCTAACTTGGTAAACAGTAGCTATATCTTCCGTTGGGATACTCAGGTATTCGAGCAGGGGAAAGAAAGCCAGTGTAAGGCTCAGTTTAAGCAGTCTACATTTTTTGCCGAATCCCTTGCTCCTCAACAGTTGCGGAAGCAGGCAGGAAATTTTGTGCCGCAATTAAATCAAGATGGTAAGATCGCGCAAGTGGTTTTAGAGGCTATGGGGCAAGGACAATCGGTGAGCGAGATTGCAGGAAGGTTAATGGAGCAGTTTCCGGAGGTGTTTTCTAGTCCGAAAGAGGCTCTAACACGGGTGGGACAATTGTCTACAGTGTACAGTGAATAGGATCGCCGCGATCGCCTCCCGCTTGCAACGGTTGCTCTATCTCCGAAAAGCCGTTCAATTGGTTTGGGAGAGTACCCCTAAGCTCACGCTGGCAAACCTTGTTTTGGTGTTTCTGCAATCGGTTTTACCCCTGGTTTCTCTTTATCTCACCAAGTTAATCATCGATCGCATCACCGAAGGCATTGCTACTCCCGAAACCTCCCTACAACCGGTACTCCTGCTGATTGTCATTGCTGCATTCGTGGCAATTCTGGGCGATGGACTGAGATCCTTAGCCGGATGGGTGAGTGAAGCGCAATCTCAAATCGTCACCGACTACGTGCAAAATCTGCTTCATGCTAAGTCCATTGAAGTGGATTTAGAATACTACGAAAATGCCCAATACTATGATTTTCTCCATCAGGCACAGACTGAGGCAGCTTACCGTCCAACTGTCATTGTAAACCGATTCATCCAATTAGGCAATAGCAGTTTATCCTTAATTGGGATAGGATTACTCCTCTTTTCCTTTGATTGGGCGATCGCCCTCATCCTGATTATCGCTGCCATCCCCGTTTTTCTCGTTCGCCTCAAGTTTTCCCAACAGCTTTATCGGCAATGGCAACAATGGACTCCCCAAGAGCGCATGGCCCATTATTACAGTACCTTAATCACCCAAGTCGATCATGCTAAAGAAATTCGCCTATTTGACTTAGGAGAACTCTTTGGCAGACGCTTTAATACCCTGCGTCAAGCCATTCGTCAGCAAAGAATATCCCTATCTGCCCGTCGTTCCTTTGCCGAAAGTATCACCCAAAGTAGCGCCACCCTAGCCGTTTTTACCGCCTTTGCACTGATGGCAGATCGGGCAATTATGGGCGCGATTACCATTGGCTCGGTGGTAATGTACTATCAAGCCTTTCAGCGCGGGCAAACCTTACTGCGAGAAAGTTTAAGTTATTTGGCTTCTTTGTATGAAAATAGTTTATTTCTCTCCAACTTTTACCAATTTCTCGACTTAAAACCCACCATTATTTCACCACCTCACCCTGTCCCCTTGCCCGCTTCCATCCCAGGAAAAATAGAGTTCGATCGGGTGAGTTTTTCCTATCCCCATAGCCAACGATCTGTCCTGGAAGATATTCATTTTACTATTGAACCGGGAGAAACGATCGCCATTGTGGGGGAAAATGGAGCCGGAAAAACGACGCTCATCAAACTATTATGCCGCCTTTACGATCCTACGGCGGGCAGTATTCGTCTAGATGGCATTGATCTGCGAGATTTATCTCCCACTGAAGTGAGAAAAAACATTAGTATTGTCTTTCAAGATTATGCCCATTATCATTTAACGGTGCAAGAGAATATTGGAATCGGAGATATTAAAAACTGGGACAATTTATCCCAGATTCAGCGAGCGGCTCAATGGGCGAAAATTGACCAAACCATTGCGAAACTACCCCAAGGATATGATACCATTTTGGGGAAACAATTTATTAATGGAGAAGAACTGAGTATTGGGGAATGGCAGAAAGTGGCGATCGCCCGCTCTTTCCTAAGCCAAAATCACCCGATTTTAATTTTAGATGAACCTACAAGTGCCTTAGATCCGCAAGCGGAAGCTGAAATTTTAGAACAGTTGAATCAACTGACGCAAAAAAGAACCTCTATCATCATTAGTCATCGTCTGTCAACGGTTAAATTTGCTGACCGAATTTTAGTCTTGAAGGAGGGTGAAATTGTGGAAACGGGCAGTCACAGACAGTTAATGGAACAATCGGGAATTTATGCCACACTTTTTAATACTCAAGCCCACTATTATCGGTAATTGTAATACAGAAATTGGCACTTTTTCAAGTCAATTGGTCAGGTGGGCATTGCCCACCCTACCAGCTTCTCCCATGGGAGAAGGGAACAGAAGTTCCTCTCCCAGTGGGAGAGAGATATAGGGAGAGGATACTAACTATGCGGCTAGAACATCAATTAATTTTGAACTGCGCTCGCACTTACCATTCAGGTGAAAATCAAGATCAAATTTTAGATTTTCTCTCTAGAGATCTCGATTGGAGTTATATTTTATATTGGATCAACTATCATGGCTTAATTCCACTATTTTACTGGACAATCAAAGAATTAAAAAATGGAGTCAATCCCGATTTTTTTCAACTCATCCATCGACAGTTCAAGGAAAACACCTATCGTAACTTATCTCTTACTCAAGAACTGATTAAAATTACCCAAATTTTTGAGAAGGAAAAGATTCCAGTTTTGGCATTTAAGGGGCCAGTTTTAGCCCAAACTGTTTATCAAAATCTGGGGTTGAGGCAGTTTTTAGATTTAGATATTTTAATCCCTAAAGATGCGGTAAGTCAAGCTTCACAAACTTTAAGAGAACAGGGTTATCAGCCTCAGTTTGAATTTAAGGGATGGCAAGAAAAGCGATATACCCAAATTCGATTTGAGCATAATTTCTATTCTTCGGAAAAAGATATGTGTATTGATTTACATTGGTCGTTGATTTCTTCTGCGCTCTCGTTTCACGAGCAACCCCAACAGATTTGGGAGGATAAAACCTATCAAGAGCAAGTGCAATTGGGTAATCAAACTCTTCTGACTCTATCCCCAGAGGCTTTATTATTATTTTTATGTGTTCATGGGGCTAAACATGATTGGTCTCATTTATCTTGGGTTTGTGATGTTGCTGAATTGCTGCATCGATATCAAGATTTAGATTGGTTGTGGATTGAGCAGCAAGTGGGTCATTTGGGAACCCAAACGATGTTAGAATTAGGTTTAGGATTAGCCCACACCTATTTAGATGCTCCGGTTCCTGAAGATTGGGTGAAGAGATTAGAAAAGAATCATAAGATTCAGGAGTTAGGAAAATTAGTAGAAGGGCAATGGTTTAATTCTCCATCTGAGGGGAATAGTCTGAGATTAATGGGACAAATTTATGTACAGACGATGGATTCGCCCCGCGATCGCCTCTGGTACTGGTTTGACTATGTAGCCACTCCTACCCCCCTAGAGTGGGAAATACTACCTTTACCCTCCGGGTTATTTTTCCTCTACTATCCCTTGCGACTACTACGTTTACTCTGGAAGTACCGCCCAAAGTGGGTTAAGACTCAATCTTGAGCCGATTCAACCGGTAGCAATAACTGAAACATCACAGAGTGATTTTCCAAGGGATAAGTATTAAAATAACCCCCTAAACTTTGCATCAGGGACTGGCAAATGAGCAAATATAGACCAGGGGGCTGATCGAGTAAAGAAGGACTGAGTAAATCGGGCGATCGCCCCTGCTCAAGTTCAGCTATCAAGTTCGGTTCTAATAAGGTGGCACAAACAATGGAGACATCAAACAATGAAACAGGTTGCCCTTTACCCGACCGATCGGAATTCTGGCGCAAACGCTCTCGCATTCTCCCTTGAGCCGGTGGCAATTCTGTCTCAGAAATCCCATTACACCAAATATCCACTTGTCCTTTCGGCTGGGCCATTTTGCAGGTAATTCCTAAAATTTCGTGGAAAATCAACTCTAACTTCACCACATCTCCGGTTAAATTCACGGCTCCAGGTTGTCCCTGCACGCGGATAAATAACTCCCGCTTTTTGACCAAGGTATCCACCCGTTCGATCGCCCGTTTAATTAAACTCACTAACGGCATAGCCATCTGATACCACTCTAATTCCCATTGCTCATCTCTGAGCATTTGCGCCAGATGACTCAAGGTGGTATTGAGCGATCGCAATCCTTGCTGATAACGGGTTAGAGTGAGAGCATCCTTGGGCGTACCCAAACTATGGAGTTTTTTCAATTCTGTACTCAGTTTGCGATAAATAATCTCGCTGCGACGTTGCTTATACCAAGTCAACTTTTGGGCCCGATCCTGCTGGACTTCAAAGTGAGTTTGTAATTCCATCCTCCGTTCAGACCAAGCCAGTTGTCGTACCATAATCGTCAACACACTCAGATAGCGATCGGACCACAAACGGCCGGGAGCATCGGCTAACACAATAATTCCTCTGGCAATCTCCTGTTCATCCCCCCGAAAGGCGATCGCCGCAATTTCCCCAATCCCCGATCCAGTCAACCACTGACGAGTCACAGCAGGCAGATCTTCAGCCGAAACCTGATACACGCCTGAGCTGGCTAAAACCTCTTGCAGCACTGGATCGTGGGCGATATCAATTTTGCCTTGAGTCTGTATATTAAACTCTGGGCCACTGACCTGAGCCATCGTAATATAGCCTATCTGAGGCTTATCCAAAGACCAACTAATTTTCAGCGCCAGGGGAACCTTAAAGACCTGGGTGATTTTTCGTAGAGCCTCTTCCTCTAGGCTTTCAGAGGACTCATCGCCCGTTGATTGAATCGCTGTTTGTCCCCATTGAATCAAAGATTGTAGTTTTTCCTGTTGTTGTTGACGGCTATGGAGTTGCCATTGATGGAGGATCAACCCCAACTGTTGAGCCACCACCCGCACCAATTCCAGTTCTGTTCCTTCCCAGGTGCGAGCCACATCATGGCCAACCATCAGCACCCCTTCCATCTCATGGCCGATCGCCGTATTACACAGTAAAACACTCTTAATCCCGACTTGGGTAAATAGGGGTCGCCAAGTCATCAGTTGTTGATCTTCCTCCCAATTTTCAATCGAGATCGCTGCTCTCGACTGTTCAAGCTGCTGCCATTCATCCACATCAGGAACCGGTAAGGGGGAAGGTAGGGGACGACGGTTACCCGGTTGACTTTGACAGACCACCTCAAAATGATTCTTATCGCGATCGTAGAGCAACACCAAAAACCGCTCCACCCCTAGGCGATCGCACACCAAATGGGCACAATGATCTAGAGTCTGTCGCCAATCCTCCTCAGAATAGATCGATCGCACCAACTCAGCCGTCAGGGCCTGGTCTTGTTTGGTGCGCTCTACTGCGGCCTCCATCGCTTCTAGGGGAGCCATCAGAGCAATTAACTGAGCCACTCCACGCACATAATTTCGTTCGGCATCCTCCCAAATTCGAGGCTCATTGCCCTCGATCGCCAAAAAGCCTAGTAACTCATTCTGATAGATAATCGGAGCCGCCAACAGGGAACGAGCCTTAATTTGCTGCATTAACCGACTGGTGGTATCAGCCTTCAAAGAACTGCGAGCTTCCCCCACCGAGACCACCTGATCGGCTACCAGAGCCTTATAAAACCCAATCACCTCCTGTACCGTAATCCCAGAGGAGGCTTGATTGGTTCCGGCCTGGGTTTTCTGAACATTCGTGGTTCTGCGCCAAAAATAGCGGCGTTCGCGCTCAAACCAATAAATATTCGTGCGATCCGGGGTCAAAAATTCATGGGTTTTGGCCACCACCACATCTAACCTTTGGCGAAAATCGGAGAGCGATCGCAACTGATCCAATAATTCTAATAAGGGTTTATCCGGCCGTTTCGCCAACTGCCTGCGCCAATTGGCTTCCATCTCATTTAATGTGGCTGCCAGTTCGCCAAAAATCATTGATAGGCGAGCCTTTTCATCCGATCGCGGTGAAATTCCCCACAGGGTCGATCCCAAAATCACCACCCCAAAACACAGGGCCCGATAGCGCAGAGGAAAGATAATCGTGCCTTGAATATTCAATTTTTCCGCTAACTTCCGCCATTCGCCAGCCCGTCGCTCTTCCCGTAAGTCGGGAACCCCGGCCGGTTTTTGCTGGATCACCACTTGCTCGAACAAGTCTCCAGGACTTAAGGCAAACGTTTGTTTGAGGATGGCGCGATCGCCTCCCGACGGCAGATTTCCCCCTTTGCCAAATAAGCGATGCTCTCGCCGGTCATACAAACCAATCCAGATTAAGTCATATTCAAATTCCGTTTCAATATACTCAAGAGTTGTGTCAACCAACACATCAAGATTCTCCTCTTCCCTCAAGGTTTGGAGAGTCCGACCTAGGGTAACCAGTTGTTTTTCGCTTTGTTTCGGTATGGACTGCTGAGGCATAGACCGAGGGTTCTAGGGATAGTGAATAAGGGCGAATGACGAATCAATAATAGACAAGCTGAGTGTCGATCGTGAATAATGGGTAACTTGAATCTGGGCGAAAAACGCGAAAAACGATCGAATATCCATTATCCACACTTTCAATTGGAACCGTTCCCCATGCTTGAGCAATTTATCTTTGCAGGACTTAAAGTTGATCCAGAAGATCTCCATCACTTAGTTATGGGCGCTTTAAGCTGGTTAAGTCATCAACGGATCATCAGCTATGCCACCTTTATCGATCGGACGTTAGGGTTAACGGACGATCGCCTCGCGCAAACCCTCTGGGGATTAACCTTTCCCAATCCGGTAGGATTAGCAGCCGGATATGATAAGGACGGTCTAGCAGTCCGAATGTGGGATCGTTTAGGCTTTGGATCGATGGAACTGGGTACAGTCACCCTCCATCCGCAACCGGGTAATCCCCGTCCCCGTTTGTTTCGCTTAACTCAAGACCGAGCCGTTTTAAACCGTATGGGATTTAATAACGAGGGCGCTGAAGCTATGGCAGAACGGTTGAAAAATGGCCAACATTGCCCGACCCCCCATCGAATTCCCATTGGAATCAATTTGGGTAAGTCCAAGATAACACCCCTAGAAAATGCGGCAGCCGATTATGGCCAGAGTTTTCGTCTACTCAGGGATTGGGGAGATTATTTTGTGGTCAATGTCTCTTCACCCAATACTCCTGGTTTGCGATCGCTCCAAGATGCCAGCCAACTGAGTCTTATTTTAGAGGCTATCCAACAGGAAAACCAAGGGGGCAAACCCTTATTGGTGAAAATTGCCCCGGATCTGGAGGATGGGGCGATCGCCGAGGTGGTGAATTTGGCCCAAAGTTATCAGTTATCTGGGATTATTGCCACCAATACCACGATTGATAAACGCGCTCTGAAAACCCAACTGAATCCCAAAACTGGCACTCCCATCCAGGAGGAGCAGGGGGGAATTAGCGGGGTTCCGTTGGGCGATCGCTCCACGGAAGTAATCCGCTTGATTTGGCGACAAACCCAAGGTCAATTACCCATTATTGGTGTGGGGGGGATTTTCACCCCAGAAGATGCTTGGCAGAAAATCACCGCCGGAGCCAGTTTGATTCAAGTCTATACCGGTTGGGTCTATCAAGGCCCTTGGATGGTTAAGGGAATTTTACAGGGGTTGTTAGATAAGTTAGATGAGGAAGGATTAGACTCCTTAGCGGATGCGGTCGGGAGAAATAATGAAGGATAAATCCGGTTTATTTGTGGGTTTGACGACCCTAGATTTCCTCTATCTAACTGCTGAAATTCCCCAGGTGAATGAGAAACGGGTGGCAGTGGATTATACTGTGGCGGCGGGTGGCCCGGCCACGAATGGGGCGATCGCCTTTGAATATTTGCGACGCTCCCAGGGTCACAGTGGCTCAACCCAACTGCTGGCGAGTGTGGGAAATCATGCCCTTAGCGGTCTGATTCGGGCCGATTTGGAGGAGTATGGGGTGAACTGCACCGATCTTGACCCCCAACGCTGCGATCCCCCCCCAGTCTCTTCTATTCTCGTTACGCCACCAAAGGGCGATCGGGCCGTGATTTCCATTAATGCTACCCATGCACAAGCAGCCTGGAATCCAGAGTTTATAGCTCTATTAGATCCTGTGCAGGTGCTGTTAATTGATGGCCATCAAATGGCCATCAGTCAGGAGTTGGCCAGGGTTGCCAAGGAACGTAAAATTCCGGTGATTATTGATGGAGGGAGTTGGAAACCTGGATTTGAGGGAGTTCTGGCTTTAGCGGATACGGTCATTACTTCAGCGAATTTCTATCCCCCTGGATGTGCGAATCACGAACAGACGATCGCCTATTTAGTCCATTTAGGCATTCCCAAAATTGCCATTACCCAGGGAGAAGGGGCGATCGCCTACTATAATCAAGGGAAACAAGGACAAATACCGGTTCCTCAAGTGTCCGCAATCGATACATTAGGCGCTGGCGATATTCTCCATGGTACATTTTGTTATTATTCCCTAGAATTAGACTTTGTAGAAGCCTTAACTCAAGCGGCCCAGATTGCCTCAGTTTCGGTTCAACAGTTTGGAACCAGAGCTTGGATGAAAGATCGGGGTGGGGAGATGGGGGGATAGGGAGATGGGAACGTTTTTGGCTTTGCTCCCTTTGGTATTGATAATCAGTCGTAATTTAGAAGCAAGATCATGACAGACGCTCAACCCATGACCATCACCTTGCCGCCCCTGCGGATTACGGTGAATAATCAACAACAGGTGAACCTAGAGTGGATGCCCCAAACTCAAGGTCAACCGCCGCCGAGTCAACCGCAAATTCCAGACAATTGGAAACGGTGGATCGCCTTAAATAAACTCCATAACAAGCCGGAACAGTCGATGATTGAGGCGATGCAAAAACAGGGGATTGATGCCAACCTCGCCCGTCTTGCCATTAATCAAGTCATGGCCGAACCGTCCTATCAAATCGGGGACAATATGGCCCAAATGCTGCGAAAATTAGAATCTACTTTAGCCATTCAACAGCAACTCGCGGCCCTCTCGTCTAAGGGGAACCGGATTGAGCGGCGATCGGGGGTTTCTAGACAGGAGTTTCTCGATCGCTATTATGCCACCAATACCCCAGTAATCCTCACGGATTTAATGCAAGATTGGCCAGCGATGAAAACCTGGTCACCGGAATACTTAAAAGAAAAATACGGCCGAGTTGAAGTTCAAATTCAAGCCAACCGCAACAGCAACCCCGACTATGAGATTGAATGCGAAAAGCATCGTAAAACTATGCTGCTGGCTGACTATGCCGATCGAGTCTTAAATGGGGGCGAGGACAACGATCATTATATGGTTGCCAATAACCAAAACCTAGAGCGTGAGGAATTAAAAGGGCTGCTCGATGATATTATCTTTTTCCCCGAATTCCTCAATCCCGAAGAAGTTTCTAATCGGGTCTTTTTCTGGTTTGGCCCCAGTGGAACCATTACCCCTTTGCACCACGATCCCGTCAATTTAATGATGGCTCAAGTCTACGGACGTAAACGGTGGCGCTTAATTTCTCCCCAGCAGACCCCCCTACTGTACAATTATGTCGGGGTATTTAGTAAGGTGGATTGTGAGAATCCAGATTATCAGAAATATCCCCTGTTTAAGAATGTGCAGATCATTGAAGAGGTCTTGCAACCGGGAGAAGTTATTTTTGTGCCTGTAGGCTGGTGGCATCAGGTAAAAGCCCTAGATGCCAGCATTTCCTTATCGTTTACTAATTTTGTGTTTCCAAATTTTTACACTTGGCAAGACCCTAATATTAAGGCGTGGTAAGATCGCAAACTCTTAGAGTGCTTTAGGCTTTAATCCAGTGTTGAACTAAATGACCGTCTTCCTTAACCCAAACTGCTTTGAGTGAGGTTTTTTGCGAATTTTGGGAATTTTTTACCCCATAGACGTTGGAAGACGGGGCAGTAACTTCAGGTATAGAAAGCAACATGGGACTACCTCCGAAAAAAGTTTTTGTTTATAGAGAGGGTATAGCGTTTCGCGCTCTTGTATTTACCACTGTTGTCGCTGAAACTGAGTCTAGATCAGATATTTCTAAAAACGAAGTGTAACGGTGTAACTGTGGGGAGCGCTGGGCGCTATTCATCTTGTTTTTTTATCTATTCTTAGTTTAGCTCTGGGCTGAAGCGATGGGTGTGATCTTCATCAATCTTATGAAAAGAGTGATGGAGTAAGTGATATCAAGTCCGCAGAGGGTTATGGCTCTTGATTTAACTTTTAAAAAAGCGCCTAACGCACCCTACCAGAACTACCAGAACTACACCCTTTACAAATATGAGTAACCAGATTTGCCCATCTCCCGTAGGTTTTGAATGTCCTGTTTTATCTAAAAACGCTAAACTAACTGAGAGAACATCAGTAAATTGCTTGCCATGAGTACCTACAAACTCACGATAGAGTTGTCTGAAACCATCTTTCACAAGCTTACAGCTTTAGCTCATCAAAACCAGTCTTCACCAGAATCTCTTACCCTTGAGAGCATTCTATCCTACTTATCTGGCACAGAAGAAAGCACACTGCAACAAATGCAGAGCTATTCCCAAGCTCAACTCCTCAAAATCGCCCAGCAAACGGTTAGCAATTCTCATCAATTGCGTCACGAAAGCCTATTGGAGAGCAACCAAAACGGGACGATCACACCCCAAGAACGTTTAGAGCTACAGGACTTGCGACTCAAAGCGGATCGACTGATGTTACGCAAAGCCTACGCTTGGGATATTTTAGGCACAAGGGGCTATCCGATGCCTGAACTAGAGGAGATCGAACTTTCCGAGTGATGACAATGACAAACTTATCAAAGCAAGTCCGGCAACAAATCTGGGCGCGTGCAGGATTTCGTTGCGAATATTGTCAGAGTTCCATGCGATTGACAGGAATGCCGCTCGTCATTGATCATGTCCAACCTAAAGCCCTAAAAGGCTCTGATACGATGGAAAATCTAGCGGCTTCTTGCTACCGATGTAATGAATTCAAGGGCGCTCGAACGTCAGGTTTCGATCCTGAAACTCAAACAGATGTTATGTTATTCAATCCAAGAGAACATAACTGGTCTGAGCATTTCGCTTGGGATGAAAGCGGAACTCTCGTTCAGGGGTTAACGGCGATGGGTCGTGTAACTGTAGCGGTACTTCGTCTCAATAATGATGATATTGTTGCCGCTAGAGCAATTTGGGTGAAGTGGGGGTGGCATCCGCCTCAAGTAGATTGACTGACTTCATCCTTTTTTAAAAAGCAAGCTCAACTCGCAGCAAAGTCAGTAAACTTGCGTTTATATGGGGCTTTAAAAGCCAAAACGATATCCTGTTTAGGAACGCCCGCTTCAACCAATTCATTCGCCACCCCAATTTCCGTCCCATCCCGTTCGATCCAAATTTTCCCCTCTTTTATTTCCACATAAATAATACAACCAAAGACTCGCGTTAGCCCTTGCCAACCTATATAGTCAATTGGATTAAGGTTGAGACACGACGATACACACACAACCTGTCTAGAATACCCGTATCTGTAGGGGCGAGCGGCCGCTCGCCCCTACAAAAATGTCTCACTGTTATTTGAATTGACTATATTCATCAGTTGATAGCGATTCTCCTACGGAGACGCTACGCGAACGCGCTCCGGGTCAAATAACAATTGAACTTCTTGAATAAAGAGATTCTCGTCAGTAATTGTCCATTGATCTTTTTCGAGGGCTGTTTTAACGGCGATAAAACTCCGTTTTCGGCTGTCGCCGACATGAAACGCTTCGCGATCGCGGGCTGTAACAACGGAAATTCGTTAGAATTTCCAAGAGTGACAGAAGAGGGGTATGAGATAGGCGATCGCCAGAATCCCGACTTCTGATGGTTGTCCAGTAACAACGTTAGGACTGAGTTGTACGATGTTTACCATCGAGTAACGTCTTAATACCGGTTTCATCAAATTCTTCCGCTAAGGCTAGGATACGATCGCCAAATGTCTTATACTGCATGTTCTGTTCTTTGAGTCGTTGAGCCTCTTCCTCTATGGCTTCAATATCGCCAATTTTAGTGGCTTCCCATAACGGTCTCAATTCCTGTTCTGTGGGGAAAATGAGGTCTTGCTGAACGGAAAACTCTGGCCCACTTTTTTCTTCATAGATCCAGGTTAAGTGCAAATACTTTTGTAAGCGTATTAATAATTGCTCTAAATCAATGGGCTTTTCTAAGAACTCATTACAGCCCGCCGCGATCGCCAAACTCCGATCGGCTAATGATACACTCGCACTAGCGGCGATAATCGGCAATTCTTTTGAATAAGACTCTCGAATACAGTCAGCCAAGGCATATCCATCCATCTCTGGCATGACAATATCGGTAATCACTAAGTCAGGATGTGCCTGTTGCACCTGTTCTAAGCCCTCTCGTCCATTGGAAGCTTCCAGCACTCTAAAACCGAGTGGAGTTAACACTTCCGCAACTACGATTCGATTCACTTGATGATCGTCAACAATGAGGATCGTTTTAGGTTCTCCACTGTAACCGAGAATCTTACCCTGCTGTAAATTGGCAGCACTACTCATCCACTCCTGGGAACGGGGTAATGTGACTTCAAACCAGAATTTGCTCCCCATCCCTAAGCGACTCTCCACCTGAATGGTACTTCCCATCATCCCCACAATTTGACTACAGATTGTTAATCCTAATCCCGTACCTTGTGAACGTCGAGATGTGGAACCCACTTGCTCAAAGGGGAGGAAGATTTTATTCACCTGTTCTGGACTCATTCCTACTCCTGTATCTTCAATTGCAAAGCGTAGGATAGTTGTCGTCTGAGAGGACTCTTTTGGGCTACAGGCTACAGAAAAACTTACATTGCCTTGGTCAGTAAATTTAATTGCATTGCCTAAGAGATTCAGTAAAACTTGACGTAGACGTTTTTCATCAGCTTTGACTCCTGTGGGTAAGTTTTCGTCTGGCAAAAACTGGAGGGTAATGCCTTTATTTTCGGCTCGCACTCTGGCGATTTCTGCCACTCCCACCAAAAAGGACGGTAAGTGTAAATCCTTGGGAAACAGTTCCATTTTTCTGGCTTCAATTTTAGCCAGGTCAAGGATATCGTTAATCAGGGTTAACAGATGGGAACCGGCTTGTTCAATCACATCCACGCCCTTACGATGTTGATTGAGGTCTGTCGCACGATGCATAATCTGGGCATAACCGAGGATACCATTGAGGGGGGTGCGAAGTTCGTGGCTCATATTGGCCAGAAATTCACTTTTGGCTCCGTTGGCACTATCGGCTGCTTCTTTAGCCTCAGAAAGTTCTAAGGTACGTTCTTCTACTCGCTGTTCTAGTTGAGAAAAGGAGGTTCTTAGTTCACTTGCCATGCGGTTAAATGCTCTGGCGAGGGTCTTGAGTTCGGCGATCGCTCCTCCAGAGACTTGCTGCTCTAAATTTCCTTCTGACATTTCTTCTGAGGATTGTGCAAGTTGCAAGATGGGTTGTGCAATCCAATGAGACGTATACCATCCCAAAACTATGGCAATAGCCAATGCTCCAAGACAGAGTAAAATGGTGTTGCGTCTACTGGCATAAATTTGTGCCATAAAATCGGATTCGGGCACAACAATCACAATTAACCAATCTAATCCAAACTCATCTTGATAAGGGAATACTTGTAAGAATTGTCGTTGGTCTTCACGTTTAAAGTCTAATTGTTCCAGGGTTTTAATCTGTTTAAAATCTGTAAAGTGATTTAAAAGATATTGGGCCGTGGCATGAGTTAAAGCATCACTACTTTTAACAACATTTAATCGTTGGATTTCTTCCCCTTCTTGACGAAACAATTTTTCCTGGGTAGATGTGGCGACCAATTGACCGGAGCGTTCGATAATAAAACCTTGCCCAGTTTTGCCAATATCCAAACTTTGTAGAAAATTACTAATGTGGGTTAAAGTGAGGTCAGCGGCCGTAACTCCTATGAGTTTTCCTTGGCGATCGTAAAGAGGAAGATCGGCTGTTAAAGCCAGTTCTTGGGTGGAAAAATAAGTGTAAATCTCTGTCCAGACAGCTTTTCCGGCGCGATCGCCGGTTTTGTACCATTCCCGTTTTCGGGGATCGTAGTCGGGTATACGACCCACCCGTTCTAACCGTTGACCGTTCCCATCGAGCGTCCAAGTTTCAAAGTGATAATCCGTCCTGCGATCGGATACCTCTAGAGCAAAGCTCCGATCCGCTTTTCTTTGTACCCCTACATATTCTCGCTGCTCAGTTCCCAAGGAAATATAGCTAACGGTCTCAAATTGCTGCATCTGAGAAAAAAAGTAGCGCTCTAAACTGGGAATATCTTCTAGATTCAACAGACCCAGGCGAACGGCTTCACTATTAATCTGATTCACTACATGAGGTGTATTTAAATAAGTATCCAATTGTTGTACAATCCGTTTGGCCAGCTCACTACGCAATTGAGCGGCTACATCATTCACGGCTTCTTGTCCATTGCGTAACGAGAGCCATCCTGTTAATCCTACAACGGCAAAAATTTGGAGGACAAAGGGAACAATTAAAACTAAACGCAAATTGAATTTCATACTCAGTCCTCCATCTAGAGTAGATCGCTAACTCGGCACAGAATCAATAAGCTCGACAATGGTTTTATCTTCAAATTCAGCAGCTAAGATCAGGATGCGCTCGCAAAATCCGTGATAGTTAGGATCGATGTCTTTTAACCGTTGTGCTTCTTGTTCAATTCCTAGAATATCTCCAATTTTTGCCATTTCATACATCTTAAGCAATTCATCATTTTTGGGAAAAACTATCTCTTTTTCTGTAGCAACGCTTACAGATTCTATGGATTCGTAAACCCATTGCAGATTCAGATATTTCTGTAACACAATTAACAATTTTTCCATATCCACAGGTTTTTCCAGAAAATCCTTACAGCCAGCCGCGATCGCCAAACTTTGATCGGCCAGTGATACACTGGCACTAGCGGCGATGATCGGCAACTCTTGGGAATAAGACTCCCGAACCTGACGAGCGAAATCATACCCGTTCATTTCTGGCATGACAATATCTGTAATTACCAAGTCCGGTTGCTTCTGTTTGACCTGTTCTAATCCCTCCCGTCCATTAGATGCTTCGAGTATCCTAAACCCTAATGGAGTTAATACTTCCGAAATCACAATTCGATTGACCGTGTGATCGTCTACAATCAGGATAGTTTTTGGTTCTCCACGGTAACCGAGAATGTGACCTTTTGATAAATAAGCCGCAGAACTAACCCATTCTGAGGAAATGGGAAAATTGACTTCAAACCTGAATGTGGTTCCCATTCCTAATGTACTGTTGACCTCAATTTCACTCTCCATCATTTGGGCAATTTGACGACAAATCGTTAATCCTAAACCTGTTCCTTCTGAACGCCGCGATGTGGAGCCAACTTGCTCAAAGGGTAAAAATATTTTTTCGATTTGTTCTTGACTCATCCCCACCCCTGTATCCTGGATGGTAAAGCGAATTCTGGCCTGACTTCCTGCTGTTCCTTGTAGGTTGGTAACAGAAAAGGTTACATTGCCTTGGTCAGTAAATTTAATCGCATTGCCTAAGAGATTTAGTAATAGTTGACGCAGGCGTTTTTCATCAGCTTTAATGCCGGTCGGTAATCTTTCGTCGGGCAAAAACTGGAGGGTAATGCCTTTATTTTCGGCTCTTACTCTGGCGATTTCTGCTACTCCCACCAAAAAGGATGGTAAGTGTAAATCCTTGGGAAACAGTTCCATTTTTCGGGCTTCGATTTTAGCCAGGTCAAGGATATCGTTAATCAGGGTTAACAGATGGGAACCGGCTTGTTCAATCACATCCACGCCCTTACGATGTTGATTGAGGTCTGTCGCACGATGCATAATCTGGGCATAACCGAGGATACCATTGAGGGGGGTGCGAAGTTCGTGGCTCATATTGGCCAGAAATTCACTTTTGGCTCCGTTGGCACTATCGGCTGCTTCTTTAGCCTCAGAAAGTTCTAAGGTACGTTCTTCTACTCGCTGTTCTAGTTGAGAAAAGGAGGTTCTTAGTTCACTTGCCATGCGGTTAAATGCTCTGGCGAGGGTCTTGAGTTCGGCGATCGCTCCTCCAGAGACTTGCTGCTCTAAATTTCCTTCTGACATTTCTTCTGAGGATTGTGCAAGTTTTAAGATCGGTTGTGCAATCCAATGAGATGTATACCATCCCAAAACTATGGCAATGGCCAATGCTCCAAGACAGAGTAAAATGGTGTTGCGTCTACTGGCATAAATTTGCGCCATAAAATCGGATTCTGGCACAACAATCACAATTAACCAATCTAATCCCCATTGATCTTTATAGTTTGTCACTTCTAGAAAGTGTCTAACCCCCTCAAGTTTGAATTCGATGTGTTGGTTTTGGGGGATTTGAGATAAATTACCAAAATTTTCAATCAAGAAGTGGGTAGTTTTTTGAGTGAGAAACTGTTGACTATCTGTTGCTTTCAGTCGCTTGAACTCCTTCTGTTCAGTTGGAGCAATAAAGGGTTTTTCATCAGTGGAAGTGGCGACTAACAATCCAGACCGTTCTAAAATAAAGGCTTGTCCAGACTGAGAAATTTTTAATTGACTGAGAAATTGGTTAATACCTAATAAGGTTAAATCTGTACCAATGATTCCCTTGAATTGATTCTCTTGGTCATAAATTGGTGTTCCAATGGTGAGGGCTAAACGAGGATGGGTAACGTAACTATAAATCTCACTCCAGGCTGAGTGATTTTGAGTGGCAGCAGGAGTATACCAAGGACGAGGACGGGGATCGTAGCTTGGACTCACCCGCAATATTTTTTCGGTGCGCCTGCCTTGGTTATCGGTTGCATAGGTGTAAATCTTATAATGGGTTAAAGCATCGGATATTTCAATATTTAATCCTCCGTCATTCGTCCGTTCTAGTCCATAAAATTCTCTCTCTTCATTGCCTGCTTGGATATATCCTATATGGGGAAAATGACGGATTTGTTTTAGGAAATAGGATTCCATGCTGCGGGGATTGTCTATATTTAGATAGCCTAATTCTATGGCATCCACAATATTTTGATTGACTAAATAAGGAGTCTGTAAATAACTTTTGAGGTGTTGTTGAATGCGATCGCCGGTTTCTTGCTGTAACTGAGTGACTAAATTTTCAACCGCTTTCTGTCCATTGCGTAACGATAGCCATCCCGTCAATCCCACTACCGCGAAAATCTGTAGAACAAAGGGAACAATTAAAACAAAACGTAGATTGAATTTCATACTCAGTACTCCTATACCATGGGAGAACTTATAATCGTCTTAATCTTACCGAGTAGATGTTAAAGTTTGATTATGGTATGGATATAGGATTTGAGCTGTACCACACACTACTTTATGGGAACTTTATGGGAATTTTTCCAAGATTTCAGTTTTCCCAGTTGTCCGACGGGCTTAGAGGTGGGTTGTAGTCATCAAGCCAAGAATAATTTGTAGGCAGGATTATTATTTTCGTCCCAATAGCGATAGCCTAAAGTGTCTAAAAAGGCTTGCCATTCTGCCATTTCTTCGGGGGGGACTTGCATTCCGACGACGATGCGCCCATAGTCTGCGCCATTATTACGATAGTGGAAAAGGCTGATATTCCAGTTGGGACTCATGGAGGCGACAAATTTCATTAGTGCGCCGGGGCGTTCGGGAAATTCAAAGCGGTATATTAATTCATGTTCTGCTAAGGCCGATCGCCCGCCGACCATGTGGCGTAGATGGAGTTTCGTCAGTTCATCATCGGTTAATTCTAGGGTTTCAAAGCCTGTTTCTGCAAAGGTTTTGGCGATTTGGGCGGCATCGTCTCGGTCTTTAATTCGTACACCGACAAAGATATGGGCGCAGGTGCGATCGGCGATGCGATAGTTAAATTCGGTGAGGTTTCGCGTCCCCAAACAGTCACAGAAGCGGCGTAAACTGCCGGGTTTTTCGGGAATGGTGACGGCAAAAATGGCTTCTCGGCGTTCCCCAAATTCGGCTCGCTCGGCGACAAACCGCAGGCGATCGAAGTTCATATTCGCACCGCAGGCAACAGCGACGAGGGTTTGTCCTTGGATTTTTTCCCGCTCTACATAGGCTTTCGCGCCGGCGATCGCCAAGGCTCCCGCAGGTTCCACAATAGATCGCGTATCTTCAAATACATCTTTAATGGCTGCACAGGTATCATCTGTCTTGACCAGAATAATTTCATCCACATATTCTTGACAGAGGCGGAAGGTTTCCTCTCCCACTTCCCGCACCGCTACCCCATCAGCAAATAAGCCCACTTGGGGCAATCTCACCCGCTTCCCGGCTTTCAGGGATTGATTCATAGCATCGGAATCCACCGGCTCTACGCCAATAATCTTGGTTTCTGGATGCAGGCGTTTCACGTAGGAGGCAATGCCCGAAATGAGACCCCCGCCACCAATGGCCACAAAAATGGCATGGATGGGCTGTTGATATTGGCGTAAAATTTCCATGCCGATGGTTCCCTGGCCGGCAATCACATCGGGATCGTTAAACGGATGAATAAACGTTAACCCTTTCTCGGCTTCCAGTTCGCGGGCATGGCCATAGGCTTCATCATAGGTTTCACCATACAATACTGCCTCTCCGCCGTGCGATCGCACCGCATCCACTTTCACCTGTGGCGTAGTCACCGGCATCACAATTAACGCACGGGTTCCCAAATGCCGCGCAGCTAAGGCAACCCCTTGGGCATGATTCCCCGCAGATGAAGCAATCACCCCTTGGGCCAACTGCTCCGGAGGCAGTTTCGCCATCCGATTATAAGCTCCCCGCAACTTAAACGAAAATACGGATTGCATATCTTCCCGTTTCAGCAGCAGCCGATTCCCCAGTCGCCGAGAAAGGTTACTCGCCACTTCTAGGGGCGTTTCTTGGGCAACATCATAGACGCGAGCCGTGAGAATTTGGACGAGATAATCACACAACATGAGATCTGGGGAACGGGGTGGAGAGCATGGGCACAATATTTTACTGTATCATCTTCCGATCCTCTGGGCAAAATCGAAGGAGTGCGAGCATCCTGCTTGCTGCCTTTAATGCTCCCTACCTTTCTAAAGAAGAACTGATTTATCATCTAAAGCAGAACAATAATTGTGGACATAGAAATAACCGCAGAACATAATGACATCAAAACCACTCGAAGGAAAAATTGCCCTAGTTACCGGAGCCTCTCGTGGGTTAGGAAAAGGAATTGCCATCGGTTTGGCAGAAGCTGGCGCAACCGTTTATATTACTGGCAGAACTCTGTACAGTTCTGAGCCAGGAATGGGGAGCTTAGAAGAAACCCAAAAGGAACTAGAAAAAGTGGGTGGGGCAGCCATTCCGGTACAAGTGGATCATGGTGATGATGAGCAGGTGCGTTTGTTATTCGAGCGTATCGCGGATGAACAGCAGGGACAACTCGATCTATTGGTGAATAATGCTTATTCTGCCGTATCCATGCTCAAAGAAACCTATGGTCAATCTTTTTGGGAATTAGAACCCAATTTATGGGATCGGGTCAATCATGTGGGGTTGCGGGGGCATTATATTGCCAGTGTGTATGCAGCGCGGATGATGGTTCCTCGGAAACAAGGACTCATTTGTACCCTGTCTTCTTGGGGGGGATTGTTTCCCATATTTGGGGTACTGTATGGAGTGGGTAAAACAGCGTGCGATCGCCTAGCCCTAGAATTAGCCTTAGAACTTAAACCCCATAACATTACCTCCCTCTCCATTTGGCCGGGAATTGTGGGGACAGAAAAATTTACCCAATTTGCCCAAGAGCAAGAAGCAAGTGGAACTCTACCAGAGCGAGGAAATCCCTTTGCTGATGGCTTTAACTGGGAAACTCCCTTATTAACGGGTCGAGTGATTGCCTGTCTTGCTACCGATTCCGAGATCATCAAACGAACGGGAAAAGTACAGATTGTCGCCGAACAAGCCCGACGCTATGGTGTGGTAGACCGAGAAGGAAATCAACCCGCATCTTTGCGGTCTTTACAGTTTATTTTGCCGATGATGATTCCCCAGTTACGTCCCTATTCTTCTTGGCTTCCTAGTCTCTATGTTCCCTGGTGGCTTTTGATGTCTGGGGTAATTAAATCGCCTCAAGTTGGTAATGGGTAATCGAGATTGCTTCATTCCGCTCCGCTCCATTCGCAATGACATACTGTAACTGATTAGTCGGATTTGATATTACAACTGATCCAACGGACTTGATATCATACCTCATAATAGCGCCAGGCGCTCTAGGGTGTGCCCTGAGCGGAGTCGAAGGGCGCACTGCTTTAATTGATGACCATCACCCATTACCGATCGCCGATCGCCCATTAATCATTTTTTGCCTTCGGTTTGTGGGTAGAAGCCACAGACAGTTCTTTCAACTGGCGATTATCCACCGTTGCCGGAGCGTCGGTAAGTACACATCGAGCTTGCTGAGTTTTGGGGAAGGCAATCACATCGCGGATAGAGTCTTCACCCGCGAGGAGCATTACAAATCGGTCTAAGCCATAGGCAATCCCGCCATGGGGAGGAGTCCCATATTCAAAGGCTTCCAGGAGGAAACCAAATTTATTGTGGGCTTCTTCGGGGGAGAGTCCGATCGCCTCAAATACCTGTTCTTGAATCTCCCGTTGGTAGATCCGCAGGCTTCCCCCGCCAATCTCATTGCCGTTGTAGACGAGATCGTAGGCTCTAGCGCGGGCAGTTTTAATGTCGTCTAAGTCTTCTGGGTTCGGCGAAGTGAAGGGGTGATGTAAGGCTTCTAGGCGCTTTTCATCGGCATTCCATTCAAACATGGGAAACTCGGTAACCCAAATCAGGTTAATTTGGTTGTCGTCAATGAGTCCCATTTGTTTGCCAATCACTTGCCGCAAGCGGTCTAGGGTTTTGTTCACCGTAGCGGTATCTCCAGCTCCAAACAGGAGTAAATGGCCGGCTTCGGCTCCGGTGCGCTTCAGGATTTCCTGTTTTTGTTCGGCACTGAGGTTATCTTTGATCGCGCCAATGGTGTCGATTTCTCCATTTTCTCGGACGCGAATATAGGCGAGTCCTCTGGCTCCGGCTTCGGTGGCTTCTTTGAAGAGTTCGCCACCGGGTTTGATGGCGACGTTGGAAATTTTATCGTTGCCGTTGGGAATGGGTAAAATTTTGACTGAGCCACCGGCAGCAACAGCTCCGGAAAAGACCTTAAACCCGCAGTCTTTGACGACATCGGAGACATCGGCTAATTCTAGTCCAAAGCGGGTATCGGGGCGATCGCATCCATAGCGCTCCATGGATTCTTTATAGGTGATGCGGGGGAAGGGTCGGGGAATGTCGATGTTTTTGATGGTTTTGAAGATATGACAAACTAAGCCTTCGTTGAGGTTAATAATGTCTTCTTCGGACATGAAGCTCATTTCCATGTCCAGTTGGGTAAATTCGGGCTGGCGATCGGCTCGCAGGTCTTCATCCCGGAAGCAGCGAGCAATCTGATAATACCGGTCAAATCCGGAGACCATGAGTAATTGTTTAAACAGTTGGGGCGATTGGGGCAGGGCGTACCATTCCCCCGCATTGACTCGGCTGGGAACCAGGTAATCCCTTGCGCCTTCTGGGGTGGAGCGGGTCAAGATTGGGGTTTCTACTTCCATGAAGTGCTGTTCGTCTTCTAAGTAGCGGCGGATAGCTTTTACAACCTGGTGGCGCAGTTTGAGGTTGTGGCTCATGCGATCGCGTCTCAAGTCTAAATAGCGATACTTCAGCCGCAAATCTTCCCGTACTGCCTCTTCTTCGTAGCTCGATACCTGAAACGGCATTTGCCGGTTAATGCCGTTGAGTAGCTCAATTTTATCGGCGTAAATTTCCACTTCTCCGGTGGCAATTTTGGGGTTGAGGGACTCTTCTGGCCTCTGGGTGACTCGTCCTTGAATGGTTACCACATACTCATTCCGCAATTTTTCCGCCAGCTCGTAGGAGTCGGGGGTTCGGTCTGGGTCGCTAACAATTTGCACGATTCCAGTGCGATCGCGCAAATCTAGAAAAATCACACCACCATGATCGCGACGGCGATCAACCCAACCGCACAGGGTTACCGTCTCGCCAATGTTTTTTCCTTGTAATTCTCCGCAGTAGTGGGTTCGCATGGTGGTTCCTAGCGTTCAGTAGAGTTCAGTATTAACACAACTTTCCCATTATCTAACAATTATGGCGGTACTGGCGATCGAAAATTTCCCCCCTTGACAACCCGGACTCGTTATGAGTATGATTAAAACAATTCAAATTCATAACGAGTTCGTTTTAGACCCCTATCAGGAGATAAACATTTATGTTGCAGAATAAAGAAGGTCAAACCGTACCCAACGTCAACTTTCGCGCTCGCGTCAACAACGAATGGAAAGACATCAGCACCGATGAACTATTTGCTGGCAAAACCGTCATCGTCTTCTCCCTTCCCGGAGCCTTCACCCCCACCTGCTCCTCCACCCACGTACCCGGATACAACGAACTCGCCGACGTTTTCAAAGCCAACGGAGTCGATGATATTATCTGTGTTTCCGTGAACGACACCTTTGTAATGGAAGCATGGGCCAAAGATCAAAAAGCCAACAAAATCACCTTCATTCCCGATGGTAACGGAGACTTCACCGACGGCATGGGTATGCTAGTAGACAAACAAGACCTAGGATTTGGTCAACGCTCTTGGCGCTACTCCATGCTCGTCAAAAACAAAACCATTGAAAAAATGTTCATCGAACCGGAAAAACCCGGCGATCCTTTCGAGGTTTCCGACGCAGAAACCATGCTCAAATATATCAATCCCAGCGCCGTTAAGCCGAAAATGATTTCTCTATTTACAAAAGTCGGTTGTCCCTTCTGCGCCAAAGCCAAAGATCTACTCAAAGACAAAGGCTTAGAATACGAAGAAATCACCCTTGCTGATGCAGTAACCACCCGTTCCCTAAAAGCCATCACCGGTAAAGATACCGTTCCCCAAGTCTTTATTGACGGCCAACATATTGGCGGTTCAGAAGAATTAGCCGCCTATTTCGCATCCTAGTATCGTAGTATCGTAGGGTGGGCAGGAGAATCGGCGACATCATTCAAAGTTGACCAGAATATCCTGCCCACCGTACCCAATACTTTAACGAATTCACCAGATTTGGTGTCAAACCATTTCTCTATTTAAACCTGCCAATGGACTTGGGGAGCATCCGTTTTGACGCGAATTTTCCCCTGAGAAATCACCACCTCTACCGTTGCTCGTCGGCGAATGGCATCATAGGGACTCTCAGCATCAAGAATAATAAGATTGGCGGGTTTACCCACGTCTAACCCATAAGAATCCGACACATTTAGGGTTGTTGCGCCTCCCGTGGTAACCATATCGTAACAAGCATTAATTTCTGCCATTCCCGTCATCTGACAGACATGAACCGCCATATGAGCGACTTCTAACATATTGCCGGTTCCCAGACTATACCAAGGGTCTTGAATACAGTCATGACCGAGGGAAACATTTAAGCCATTTTGCCACAATTCTTTCACACGGGTAACGCCGCGCCGTTTGGGATAGGTATCGGTGCGCCCTTGCAGGGTAATGTTAATTAAAGGATTGGAAATAAAGTTAATTTTTGCCCGTTTGAGTAAGCCCATTAGCTTAAACGCATAGGCATTATTATAGGAGCCAAAGGCAGTTGTATGGCTGGCGGTCACTTGGGAACCGAGTCCGCTACGAACAGCGCAAGCAGCCACGACTTCTAAAAATCGGGCTTGATCGTCGTCAATTTCATCGCAGTGAATGTCGATTAATTTATGATACTGTTGCGCTAATTCAAAGATGCGGTGAACTGATTTTACCCCATCTTCGCGAGTCAGTTCATAGTGGGGAATGCCACCGACGGCATCTGCACCCAGTTGCAGCGCAGTTTCTAAAAGCTGTTCGTTTTGGGGTTGCCCATAAATGCCATCTTGGGGAAAAGCGACGACTTGCAGCGTTAGCCAGTCTTTCACCTGCTCTCGCAAGTCTAATAAGGCTTTCAAGGCGATTAAGTTGGGTTCGCTGACATCCGCGTGGGTGCGTACCCAAAGGACTCCTTGTGCTGCTTGTTGTTTGAGCGCTTTTAAGGCTCTGTGTTGGACTTCCTCATACTGTAAGGATTGCTTGCGATCGCCCCAAATGGCAATCCCTTCAAACAGAGTTCCGCTCTCATTCCAGCGCGGATCTCCCGCAGTCAGAGCCGAATCTAGATGAATATGGGACTCCACAAAGGGAGGGCTGATCAGCTTATCAGTAACCCAGAGTTCCTCTTGGGTGGGAGCGTTTATTTCTGGGGCAATAGCGGCGATCTGGTTACCGGAAATTGCCAGATCTCGGCGATCGCCCCCCGGAAAACGCCCCCCTTTAATCACTAAATCATACATATTTTGGTAATCGGTAATCTATTTTTTCCCTTAGTGGCCTCTAAGATACAGAATTTTAGGGGATTTAGACCTTTATTGTAAATAAATATTACAAATTAGTCACTTTTGCATAAAAACCCTCCGAAAAAACCGAGATCCCTATAGAAGAACTTTTTTTTCGAGGCACATCCCCCATGGCAACTACTGAGTGGATTGAGGAACTTGAAGATAATGACAACTCCGTAACGGAGAATAGCGTGCAATTATCTACTCTAGTTGAGAGTCTATTTATTCCCCATTTCTCAATCTGATAGAAATAGAATTGTAGGGGCTTTCCAAATGTATTGAATTGGTTCTTGTCCACTCTTCAATATGGGGCTTTAATGTGGGGATACAGCGCTTTGTGCTATAGTGGGAGCATGGTGGAAGTAAAAAATAAACAGAGTAAAGCCTAGGAATATACGAATGTCTAAACTCATTGCTTTTGGGTGGTATGGCGGGAAATTTAATCATCTTAACTGGCTTCTCCCCTTATTGCCAGAAGCCACCCATTACTGTGAGCCATTTGCAGGATCTGCGGCTGTTCTCCTCAATCGTCAACCTTCCCCTGTAGAAACTTATAATGATATTGATGGAGAAGTTGTCAACTTTTTTCGAGTTTTGCGCGACCAAAAAGAAGACCTCATTCAAGCCATTGGATTAACTCCTTTTTCCAGAGAAGAACTGAGAATTGCTGTAGAAGAACCGAGGGAAAATTGCTCAGAACTCGAAAGAGCAAGGCGTTTTTTCGTTCGCGCTCGTCAGGTGAGAACCGGACTTGCTCAAACCGCTAGTGCTGGAAGATGGGCCCATTGTAAACTCACCAGTCGAGCAGGTATGTCAGGAGCGGTTTCTCGTTGGTTAGGCTCTGTTGAAGGACTCTCGGAGATTGTACAAAGACTGTTACGGGTGCAAATTGAACAGGGCAGAGCCATAGAAGTGATTGGGCGATATGATAGTCCAGACACCCTATTTTACTGCGATCCTCCTTATCCCCATGATACACGCGGCGATCGCCATGCCTATGCATACGAAATGACAGATGATGATCATCGAGAATTAGCCGCAGTGTTGAACCAGGTTCAGGGAAAAGTTGCCATATCTGGCTATGATTGCGATCTCTTTGCTCATCTTTACCAAGATTGGAACCGTATCGAAGCACCCTCCAAACAATGTTTATCGGTTAAACAACCTCGGACAGAGGTACTCTGGACAAACTATGATATTCCAGGACAGGGGAGAAAATGCCAGAACCCATCGACATCCTCAATGCCGCTTTTAGACAAGCTAATACCAACTTAGATAGCTCACTGATTGATGATGTCAAGATTAGACAATCGGCTGACTATGTGGCTCGTAATCTCAAAAATCGTGCAGGAGTTCGTCTTTTAATGGCCTGTTTATTGGCTAAATTGCATCGACCGTGATGATATAGACCGTGCCTTACAGAAACTCAGCTTAGGAGATAAACGAGTCGATAATTACATTTTTATCACCACTGAGCAAATTGATCATCAAGTTCAGACTTATGCACAATCTTTGTATCACGAAACGGGAGGAATTGAGTTTGTTATCTTAGATTGCATTGGATTTATTCGTCATTTCCTACATCTTTTTCATCGATTACGATGTCGGTTCCTGGAATCTTATCAATCTCTGATTTTAGCTGAACCTCAAAGTGCTGTAAGCCAATCCATTAAAGAAGCATTTTTGGCGATGAGACAAGCTGCGGAAAGTAATCATGAAGAATATTCCTGATCTTATTGAATTACTCAATGTTCGCCTCCGCTTGATGCACGATCGCCCTCAACTGATCCACCCTTTCCGCACTTGCACTTGTCCACAAACCGCGCTGATGGTTTTCCAGTAACCGTTCTGCCATATCTCGCCGCGCCCAAGCAAATTATCGTAGGGTGGGCAGGAGGATAAGCAAAATCATTCAATTCCTACAAGCATACCCTGCCCACCCTACCCGATCCTAATCATCTACCTGCTAACGTAACGTACATACCACAGCGCTATAAACAATAAAACAATAATAAGATAGATCAATGTGCCCCGCCTAACCCATGCTATGAGATATTGCCTCAACCCGGACTGCAAGCAACCCAAAAACCCTGACCGTCATGCTTTCTGCCAAAGCTGTCGCAGTGCTTTGTTGCTCAAAGACCGGTATAAAGCACTCAAATGTATTGGCCAAGGGGGGTTTGGGCGCACTTTTTTGGGCATCGATCGCGATAAACCGTCTCAACCCTATTGTGTGATCAAGCAGTTTTTTCCCCAAGCCCAGGGAACCAATAATGTGCAAAAGGCAACCCAATTGTTTGAACAAGAGGCAGTTCGCTTAGACGATCTGGGAGAACATGCCCAAATTCCCGCCCTACATGCCCACTTTAGCCAAGATTCTCGCCAATATCTGGTACAAGAATTTATTGATGGGCAAAATTTAAGCCAAGTTCTGGAGCAAGCAGGAAGATTTAATGAGAACCAAATCCGCGAGTTACTTTATAATTTGCTACCGGTTTTAGATTTTATTCATCACCACCATGTGATTCATCGGGATATTAAACCCGAAAATATTATTTTGCGGGAAAATGGGCAACTGGTTTTAGTGGATTTTGGGGCGGCAAAATATGCCACATCAACGGCTTTACTGAAAACGGGAACCACCATTGGGACACCGGAATATTTAGCCCCAGAACAAGGCCGAGGACGGGCGGTTTTTTCGAGCGATCTCTATAGTTTAGGGGTGACTTGTTTGCATATGCTCACCGGAAAGTCACCGTTTGAGTTATTTGATATTCATGAGGATACCTGGATTTGGCGGCAGTGTTTGGATGATAATCCCATTAGTCAACCCTTAGCAAAAATTATCGATCGCCTCATTGCCGATGCCATTAATCACCGCTATCATTCGGCTCAAGAGGTTCTAGAGGATTTGCAAGGTTTACCGACGGTGGATCGTTTGGTCGATCCCCTAACCGCTCCCATACAACCGGCCGTTTCTCCCTTAGCGTCTCAGTTGCCTGCAACTGCTTCATCCTCTGAATGGCGTTGCGTGCATACTCTTCGAGGTCATACGCAATGGGTGGGCGCTGTTGATATACATCCCAATTCTACTGTCGTGGCTAGTGGCTCGGAAGACCGGTCTATTCGCTTTTGGGATGGGGTGACGGGAGAGCATGAGGGAACCCTTAACTGTCATGAGTTATACGTGAATACAGTAGCGTTTAGTCCGAATGGTCGGTTTTTAGCCAGTGGGGGGGACGATCGCGCGATTTATGTGTGGGATTTGCAACAGGGGGAATGGGGGCCGCAGTTGGGCGAGAGTCAGACAGGAGATGATCGCCGTTATGGAGAGGCGATTAATGCGATCGCCTGGAATCCCCAAGGCACTCTGTTAGCCAGTGCTAGTAAAGACCGCACGGTAAAGGTGTGGCAACTTGACCCGACTGATTCCCGTTATGGAGAAGCGATCTATACCCTCACTGGTCATTTAGCATCCGTGCGGGCTGTGAGTTTCAGCCCCGATGGGCGCATTATTGCCAGTGGCAGCGATGATAATAGTATTAAACTGTGGCACTTAGGAAAAGAGGTAGAGTTTGCAACGCTAGGGGATTTGGCTTCCCGGCTAAATATTGTCAATGCCTTGGCATTTAGTCCCGATGGGCAATGGTTAGCCAGTGGGGGTTGGGATAATTTGGTCAAACTGTGGGATTTCGAGACGGGAAAAACTATGCAGGTTTTTGAAGGACATCAAGATTATGTGCGATCGCTTGCCTTTAGTCCCGATGGGCAATTTTTGGTCAGTGGTAGCGACGATCGCACCCTGAAACTTTGGCAAGTAGAAACGGCTACCCTCTTAACGACCCTAGAGGGTCATCAAAATTGTGTTAATAGTGTTGCTTGGAGTGCTGATGGACAATTGATTGTCAGTGGCAGTGCGGATAAAACCCTGAAGGTTTGGCAGGGAGAACCCCATCCCCCCAAAATTCAAGATCAAACGGTGCAACAGATCGCTGCCTCGACTCCCGTTCCTCGTCGCACACCGAAACGCCCCATATATCGGCCTTCTGTCCATCAACCTTGGCTCGATTAAAGGGTAATGAGTTTTGAGTAATGATATCAAATCCATTTATTTACGCTACAGATCTCTGTAGATACTGTCTTGGATGTCAAGGGGCGGGTTAACCCCAAATCTATAACACCCACCGATAACTTACCTGAACCCGCCCCCACCCCACCCATACACCCAAATTAATTATCATTAAATAGTATAATTTAAGGGTGGTTTGGGAAAAAAAGCGAATTAACTATGAATACAAAATTAGTGGATGCCATTCTCCAACTCATTGATGCTCTTCCCCCAAAAGAGCAGAAATTACTGCACGAAAAAATAGAGCGTAAGCAAAATTGGCAGCAGACTAAAGAGCGCATTCTTAAACGCGGTAAAGCCATTGGTAAACGGCAAAGAGATAACTTTTATGATGCTATTGATGAAGTATTTTATCAAATGCGAGAAGAACGCAGTCAAGAACTCTTTGAAGCCTGTTCACGCAAACAAGAGGTCAAACGATGACGGATTATATTTGTATGGATGCTAATTTCGCGGTGCGTCTCGTGAATAGCCAATCTGAGGCCGATCCCTGGATTGTGCTTTGGGAAGAATGGCAAGCAGCCGATAAACAAATTATTGCGCCCACACTATTTTATTATGAAATAACAAATGCTATTTATCGGATGGGTAGAGCGGGACAACTGCAAGAAGATGAAGTGCAAACGGCTTTAGAAGATGTGTTTAATTTGAGGATTAGCATCAAAAGCGATTTGCAATTGCACTTCCAAGCGGTTGCGTTAGCACAACAGTTTGACCTTCCGGCCGCTTATGATGCCCATTATCTTGCTTTAGCTCAAGACTATCGAGCTATATTTTATACGGGAGATAAACGGCTCTTTAATCAGGTTCACAGTCAATTTTCTGATATTGTTTTGGTTGATGGCAGGAGTTGAACGGATGGGAGCGCCCCTCGTCCCCCCATTCCCCCCACCCCATTCCCAATGGGTTAAGAAAACCTTAAAATTAAATTAGGTATCCACGCTTACATTTTGAGCAACAGGTTTTTTAATCTGAGCTACCCTAAATTCAGAAAACAATACCGACAACGTGATACCGCTTACCTATCCCCATCGAACCTATGGAGCTTGATGTTTTGAATCCCAACCGTGCCGATAAACCCGAAGAAGCCTGTGGTGTGTTTGGCGTATACGCCCCCTCGGAAGAGGTTGCCAAACTTGCCTATTTTGGCCTGTATGCCCTCCAACATCGGGGACAAGAATCCGCAGGCATTGCTACCTTTAGCAACAAGCAAGTCCATTGGCATAAGGATATGGGCTTAGTGTCCCAAGTCTTCAATCAACCTACCCTCAATCGTTTGGTGGGGGAAAGTGCGGTGGGTCATGTCCGCTATTCCACCACTGGCTCCTCACGGGTGGCTAATGCCCAGCCGGCCGTGGTGGATACTCGATTAGGGTCTCTATCTTTAGCACATAATGGCAATATTGTCAATGTTGTGGAACTACGAGATAAATTAACCCAAGAAAATCATTGTTTCCTGACAACAACAGACTCAGAAATGATTGCTTTGGCGATCGCCACAGAAGTCGATCGCGGTAAAGATTGGTTAGAAGGCGCAATCTCGGCCTTTAACTATTGCGAAGGAGCCTATAGCCTCGTCATCGGCACACCGGACGGCATCATGGGAGTTCGAGATCCCCATGGCATCCGTCCCCTAGTCATTGGCACATTGGGGCAAAATCCCTGTCGGTACGTGCTGGCCTCGGAAACCTGCGCCCTGGATATTATTGGGGCTGACTATTTGCGGGATGTGGAACCGGGTGAGTTAGTTTGGATCACTGAAGAGGGGTTAGCCTCCTTCCATTGGGCCCAAAAACCCCAACCCAAGCTCTGTATTTTCGAGATGATTTACTTCTCCCGTCCCGATAGCGTGGTTGATGAAGAAACCATCTATAGCTATCGCAAACGGTTGGGCCATTATTTGGCGAAAGAATCCTATGTGGATGTAGATCTGATTATTGGTGTACCCGATTCCGGCATTCCGGCGGCGATCGGATTTTCGGAAGCCTCTGGTATCCCTTATGCCGAAGGTCTCATTAAAAACCGCTATGTGGGTCGCACGTTTATCCAACCCACTCAAGCCATGCGCGAATCGGGTATTCGCATGAAACTGAATCCCCTCAAGGATGTCCTTGCCGGAAAACGGATCATTCTAGTCGATGACTCCATTGTGCGGGGAACCACCAGCAAGAAACTGGTCAAAGCCATCCGGGATGCGGGAGCAACGGAGGTTCACATGCGAATTTCTTCCCCTCCCGTCACCCATCCCTGTTTCTACGGCATTGACACAGACAATCAAGACCAACTGATTGCGGCGACTAAATCCGTAGATGAAATTTGTAAACAAATCGGTGTAGACTCTTTGGCTTACCTGAGTTGGGAAGCCATGCACCACGCCACGGGCGACCACCAAAGTAACTTTTGTTCGGCCTGTTTTACCGGAAATTATCCCATTGACATCCCCGAACCTTTGAAGCGGTCTAAACTGATATTAGAAACCAGTCATTCCTAGTGGGGTGGGGTGCGTTGATAACGCACCCTACTGCCGTGACACAGCTAAAATAGTGCATTAGCGTAGGGTGGGTTAGGCGGCTAAAACCTAGACTCTGACAGCAATCTATCAATCCGCCGTAACCCACCATTTTAGGGTTGTCACGGCACTACTGGCTTGGCAAGTGGGTTTGTGCGGGTTTCCGCAAGCGGACATGAATACAAAAATAGTTGTCAGTCTACAAGATTTGGGTATAACCCGCCCCTACAGAGATCTGTAGCGTAAATAAATAGATTTGATATTACTCATTACTCAGGCAGCACAAAGCGCTGTGTCTGTCCCAGTCGGCTATGCACTGCGCTCCATGGCTCCATTGGCTTTGAGTGTGGAAATCGCCGCTTGAGTTAAGCCTTCAATTTTAGCAATATTCATCTCTGCATAGGGACGAGATACCCGCAGGGTTTTCATCAATTCTCCCTGGTGAACATCCCAGAGTTTAATCGTCTCATCTTCGCTGCCACTGGCTAAGAGGGTAGCGTTGGCACTCAAGGAGAGCGATCGCACCCCTTCGTTATGTCCGGTTAAGGTATGCAGGCAGTTCCCGGTGTTTGCATCCCAGATTTTGATGGTGCGATCGCTGCTCCCACTGGCTAAAATTGCTCCATCTTGACTCATCGCTAACGCATGAACCCAATGATAATGACCCGGCAAAGTCTGCAAACAGTCCCCCGTTTCCCAATTCCAGAGCCGTACCGTAGTATCATCACTACCACTAGCTAAAATTGATCCTTGCAAACTCCCAGCCAAAGACCCCACCCAATCCTGATGTCCGGTTAAAACGCTCAGGCATTCTCCCGTTTGTAGATTCCAGAGGCGAAGGGTTAGATCGTCACTCCCGGTTGCTAGGAGTTCCCCATTGCCACTGAACGTCACCGTGCGCGTGGGGCGAGTATGTTCCTCAAAAGTATGCAAACACTCCCCTGTATGGGTATTCCAAACCCTAGCGGTTTCATCGCCGCTTCCCGTGGCTAGAAGTTTCCCATTGGGGCTGAAGCGCACGCACCAAATGGCATCTTCATGACCCGTGAATGTGCGGATTAAGCGCCCCGTACTCACTTCCCATAACTTCACTGTGCGATCGCCGCTCGAACTGGCCAAAAGCTTACCATCTCGACTAAAATCCACTGACTGAACCGTAGCCAGGTGACCTGCCAACGTCTTCAAGCATTCCCCGGTTTTCACGCACCAGAGGCGCACCATACGGTCTAAACTACCACTAGCTAACAGTTGACCATCCGGACTTAAGGCTACCCCCCAAATCCAATTGGTGTATCCCTGCCAAGATTTTTGGCACTTTCCCGTCCGTACATCCCACAGTTTAACAAAATTATTCACGCTGCTACTGGCCAGGGTTTTGCCCCCATCATGGGGATTAAAGGCTACTTGCCAGATCCAGTTGGTATGGCCGTATAAAACATGCAGGAGTTCCCCCGTCCCCACATCCCAGATAACAATGGTTTTATCATCACTGCCACTGGCTAAAAGATTGCCATCGGGACTAAAGGCCACGGAATGAACGCCATTCTGGTGTCGGTGTAGGGTTTGCAAACAGTCCCCCGTGTCCACATCCCAAAGCTTCACGGTGCGATCGTCGCTGCTACTGGCCAGCAGATGACCGTGGGGACTAAAGGCTACCGACCACACCCAATTTTCATGACCTTCTAATACCTTCACCTCCCCAGTTTCTCGATCCCACAGGCGGATGGTCATGTCATTACTGCTACTGGCGATCAGGTCACCTTCTTGGCTCAAAGCGACACAACACACCCCTTCCGTATGACCGGTGAAGGTATGCAGACATTGGGGCTGTTCGGGGTTGGAAAGGCTCCAAAGTTTTACTAAGCGATCGGCTGCTCCCGTGGCTAAATTTTGACCATCGGCACTAAAAACCACGGAGCGCACGGTTTCTTGATGCTCTGTTAAGGTGGCTAAACAGTCCCCATTGGAGAGATCCCAGAGTTTTACGGTTTTATCGGCGCTGCCACTGGCTAAAAGATTACCATCGGGACTAAAGGCGATGGAGCGCACCCAACCTTGATGACCTTGAATGGTTAAGAAGGGTTGACTGTCGTCAAATCCCCAAAGGCGAATGGCTCCGTAGCCATCACCGATCGCCACTAATCGTTCTGTGGGGCTAACGGCGAGACAAAAGACGGGGCCGAAGACATCGGTAAATACGGAGCCGACAAAGTGACATTCGCTGAAGTCGGTGTGGTTGAGGCTGTGTCCTTTGAGGTAGGCTTGGCGGATGGGGAGTTGGGAAAAGTTGGTGTGGGAGAGGTTGATTTTCAGTTGACAGAGGAGGTTGATTAGGTTGCCCGCAGCATATCCGAGGAATTTGGGTGTGGGTTGTCCCATGTGTAGGGGCGAACGGCCGTTCGCCCCTACAGATCCCCTCAATTTCTGGAGGAATTGTTCGATCCAGGGGCGGGGATTTTGGGGGTCGATGAGGGTGAGGAGGTGGTCGGCAATGGGTTGCAGAATGAGGCGGATTTGACTTTCGCGCACGTAGTCTTTGGCGGTAGCTTTGATCAGGGCGTGGCTGTTGAAAAGGTTGAGGTTGCCGGTGCGGAGTTCGGTGCAGATTTCTTGGATGAAGCGGTTGGTGAGGTATTCCATGACCACGTTTTGCAGAGTGGTGGTGATGGGTTTGGGTTCTGGGGAAGTGGTGCGAGTGCCGGAAATGGCTTCGATGAGCGATCGCCCCACTAAAGAGTATAGAATTTCGATTAGTTGGCGGCGATACCCCTGCGGAGTCGCTTCGCGAACGGGCCGCAGGGGTTGCCCCATCATGTCCTCTTGCAGGATCTCTGGGGTGACGGGTTCCCGGTTGATCGCCAACCAATACATGATATGCTGCTCTTCTAGGGAGAGACGCTGCCATTGTTGATCGAGAACATCGCAAACATCCTGAATGGCGATCGCCTCCCCACGGTTTAAGTAGTTTGCCGCACTGCCCCCAAACAGCTCCTGAATCCGAGTGGCAATCAGTTTCAGCACCAAAGGATTGCCATTGCAAGAGTCCGCGAGTTGGTGATTGACTGCGGCGCTCACCCCTAACCCTTTTTCCTTCAGAATCTCCGCAATTGCCCCCTCATCTAACCCCTGTACTTTCCACACCCGCACCGGTAATTTTGGCCCTTGCAGCGCATTAATCCCCTTCGGTTTTTCCCGACTGGTGAGCATTAAGCAGCCTTGATGCTCCGTTTCCCCCAACCGCGTCAGGAAGTCGCCATAATCCTCATATCCTGGGCGATAGCGCCCGGCAGTCGTTTGGGGTTGCAGAATCGCTTCCACATTATCGAACACAATTAAACAGCGATGCTCCTTCAGATAGTCAATCAGTTGGGTAATTCTGCGGTGGATGGGGATATCTTCTGGATTGTCCGGTTCATAGTTGAACACCTGATTGATGTCGTCGAGCATCTCGCTCAAAGGAGGAGCTTCCCGCAAAGAGCGCCAAATAATGGCTTCAAAGTCCCCTGCAACTTCCTGGGCAAGTTTCACCGAGAGCGCCGTTTTACCAATTCCACCAATACCCAATAGAACAACCAGCCGACACCCATCTTGGGCGATCCAAGTTTTCAGGGTGTCTAGTTCCTCCGTGCGTCCGTGGAAAATGGAGACATCGGGCGCTTCTCCCCAGTTATTTTGGCTCCGTTTGGGTTCTGTTGGAGGGAGTTCACCAACATTTTCGTCCCACGTAGGGGCGGGTTCACCCCTATCTTCGTCTTCCCATCGAGATCTTCGTGAACCCACCCTTACGGAACCCGCCCCGACATCATCTGGCTGGGTTAATAGCGGAATATTCACGAATTCCGGTTTGCATTTAAAGAAGATGGGAATCAGATAATTTCGTTGAGTTTTACTATTTCCCTGAATGCCAAATTTCTGATAGATGTTGCGGATCTGTTTGCGAATGGTTCCGGGGTTTTTGTTCAGGGAGGCGGCGATTTCTTCGTCAGTTTGGTTCTGGAGGAAGAGCTGTAAAACGGGTTTTTCTTGGGTCGAGAGGCGATCGCAGGTTTTCTCAAATTCCTCAGCACTCATATTCTGGAATTTTTTCAGGTAGGGAATATTCACCAACTCTGGTTTATGCTTGAAAAATAAAGCAATCAGAAAAAAGCGCCCTCTGCGACGACCATCATCTTCATTTATGCCAAAGGATTTATAAATCGTTCTCCTAATTTTCTGCACATCCGATTTATTACTGGCTACTGTCGTAGCGATTTCCCGATCGTTAAGCAATTCGTGCAAGACTTGCTGCTCTGTAGGATTGAGTCCTGCGAGTATGCGATCGAACTGCTGGTTATTCATGGCTCTATACCAATGGGATGGGAACTGACTGGCTCAGAGTTCAACATTGGCAGGTTCTGCGCTGCTGAAGTCTGAGTTTTTTTGTCTGAGGCACACAACCATATATTACACAGTCTTTCTCCTTCTTTACAGTCCCTCAGCTTATGGAACATCCGGATGTTTACTCTCAGAGATTGGGTATCATTCCGGGTTTTCACGCTCTTGGAGCAAGAATCGGTTTATTATGGGTTGGTTTTATACTCAAGTTTTCCCCTCATCCCCCTACCCCCTTCTCCCAAGGGAGAAAGGGGTACAAGTCCCTCTCCCGTGGGAGAGGGATTTTCCGCAAAGCGGACATGAAAGGGAGAGGGCAAGATCGCCAGTCATTTTTTACCCAGTTGACGACACAAATAGATAGGGAGTCAATGTTGTTTTTTTTGCTTAATATTCCGGTGGCGATCGCCCGCCCCTCTACCAGCATTTTGCCCAAAAGAACATTCGGATGTTTACTTTTGGGAGGCGATCGCCGTTGGGTTGGTTATATCAAGTTCGCTTATTCATGTCCGCGAAGCGGAAATACCCTAATTAAAAATCCAGGGAGCAAGATGCTCCCACTCCAGTCATATCAAAGAATTCGAGGAGTGCGGGCATCTTGCCCGCTTCTTAACAAATTTTCATGTCCGCTTGCGGAAACCGGACTTGATATGAGATGAGATATAGCATTTCTCTCTTGCATGAGGTATAGCCCTCACCCCCAACCCCCTCTCCCACTCCGAGAGAAGGGGGACTTTCACTGCCCCCCTTAAAAAGCAGGGGGTTTTCATTTTCACAAATTATACCACAACAAAA
>NZ_JAQOSO010000113.1 GCF_030068505.1 Roseofilum capinflatum BLCC-M114 | reverse complement strand
CCTATTCCCTATTCCCTAGCGCGTTCATGTCCGCGAAGCGGAAAGCGCTATATGTCTCACTGTTACAGCGCTTCGCGCTAGGCAAAAGGCAAGAGGCAAAAGGCAAAAGTCGTGTTGAAAAAGGTTTTGAGCGTTCAACCCTGTATTCCATAACAATACCTTCGCCATTTTCCCGTAGGTTGGGTTGAACGAAGTGAAACCCAACGTATTTGTTGGGTTTTCGGCTGTCGCCGACATGCACGTTCCTCAACCCAACCTACGAATCAAGGCATTTTTGGTTTTGGCGAAGGTATTGCCTTAACAGAGCAAAGTGCTGTAAGCGAATCGACTATAGTAGTGGACTGTTTCGACTAAAATAGAGCTTTGTTTGTAGTAAGCACGAAGAGTGCTTAAAAGCCTAGCTGGAGATTGCTCAAGCAATCACTACAAACAAAATCTAATGCATCAAATTAGATGAAACAATCCAGTAGTGCCGTGAAAACCCTAAAATGGTGGGTTACGGCGGATTGAGAGATTGCTATCACAGTCTAGGTTTTAGCCGCCTAACCCACCCTACGCTAATGCACTATTTTAGCTGTGTCATGGCAGTAGGATTGATTAGAACAATACCAAATTATCCCGATGAACCACCGTATCTGAACCTTCATATCCTAAAAGGTCAGTAATTTCATCGGAACGGTGGCCCTTAATTAAATCCAATTCATCACTGCCATAATTGACAATTCCGCGAGCCACTTCTTTACCCTCAAGATCGCAAAGAATCACTGCCTCTGAGGACTGAAATCGGCCCTTGACTCCAGAAATTCCTACCGCTAATAACGATTTTCCGCGATCGCAAATAGCCTTAACTGCTCCCGGATCGAGAGTTACTGTGCCAGAGGGAACCAATCCATTGGCAATCCAGCGTTTACGAGCATTCATAGTTCGGGGAGTGGGATGAAATTGAGTGCCAATTTCTTCCCCATTTAAGATTCGTGGAATTTGATTAGGATAGCGCCCTTGCATAATCACCATCCGCACTCCCGCATTGGTTGCGATACGAGCGGCCGCGATTTTGGTACTCATGCCTCCGGTTCCCCAGGTAGAAGCCTCACCTGCTTCTACTTCGGTTAACTCTTCCAGGCTGCGAACGTGGGAAATCGGTTGGGCATCAGGAACCCGATTGGGATCGGCAGAATAGAGTTTATCGACATCCGTGAGTAAAAATAGCCAATCCGCTTCTACTAGACTGGCAACTAGGGCTGCTAGGGTATCGTTATCCCCAAATTTGCGTCTCAGTTCATCTGTGGCGACGGTATCGTTTTCATTAACAATGGGGATCACGCCCAGATCGAGCAGCTCTTGGAAGGCATCATAGGCGTTCAGGTAGGAAATCCTCGATTCTAGATCTCGGCGCGTCAGTAATACTTGGGCGATCGCTTGATCTAAGGTGCTGAAGAGATCGTCGTAAATCCGCATTAAGCGACCTTGACCTACGGCGGCGATCGCCTGTTTCAGGGCAATATCACGGGGACGCTTTTTCAAACCTAACCGCGAACACCCCACCCCCATTGCCCCCGAAGACACTAAAATCACGCGATGGCCTTGGCGGCGGAGTTGGCTTAGAACTTCAACTAAGAGAGCTAAAGTAGACAGGGAAAGGTTTCCAGTCTGAGGATCGGTCAGGCTAGAAGTCCCAATTTTAATCACAAGGGTCAGGGCCATGGATGGGGTAACGAAGAACGGATTAGAAATGGAATTGTCGGAATCAAGGGAGAGCATCAGACAGTGTAAAGCGCCAGTGCCTCTATAGTGAGACCCGACGCTTTACCAGGGTAAAATATTTACAAGGATTTATCTTTAGGGTCTTTATATGAGCTGACCCCATTTGAACTTAATTCTAATAATTGCATTAATTTGTTGCTGATCCCCGATTCGTAATCTTTTCTTTATATTTCAGTTTTTCAGGTTTTATCAAAATTTGTAAACTTTTGTACGGATGGTGTTAAGCGAGCGCCCAACACCTGAGAGAACCACACCTCAAAGGATCGAACGTGAAAGGGTTGACGATTTTGGCGGGGATCAACCATCGGTTCCACCAGAATTGTAAACATTCCTAAACGATTGCCCGCTAACACATCAGTAAACAAGCGATCGCCAACCATGGCCACTTGATCGAGAGGCAAACCCATCTTATCCACGGCCTGGCGCAGTTTTCGCCGGGAGGGTTTAGCAGCTCCCATCATAAACGGTAAGTCTAAACACTCAGCGATCGCCCGAATTCTTAGCCAATTTAGGTTATTACTCACAAGCCAAATCGAAACTAGGGGCCGAATTTCTGCAATCCAGGTTTGCAGTTCATCGGAAGCCAACTGTGTATTCATGGGGACGAGTGTATCATCTACATCTAGAATGAGACCTTTGAGACCATGCAAACGCAATAAATCTGGCGTTAATTCTAAAATTGGGCCACCGAGTACAAGATCCGGTTGCAGGAGAAGATTAGAAGACATAAGAAAAAATCAGACCCATTCAGGGTTCGTTAACGTTGTTGGGCAACTTGGTTAATGGCTCGGTTATGCTCGTCTAGAGTGCGACTAAAAATATGCGTCCCATCATAACGAGCGACAAAATAGAGATACTCCGTTGTTTGCGGATAAAGCGTCGCCTCTAAACTCGCTTTACCCGGAGCGGCGATCGGAGTTGGAGGTAATCCCGGATTCAAATAGGTATTATAAGGGTTAGGCGTATTCACATCTTTTAAGGTCAAAGGTTGATCCGGGGTTTGCTTAATCCCCAAACCATATTCCACCGTCGGATCGGCTCCTAAAGTCATCCCTGTTTCTAGTCGATTATGAAATACCCCCGAAATCACCCCCCGTTCTTGGGCTACCACGGACTCTTTTTCCACGATACTGGCTAACGTCACCCACTCCAACAGACTTAGATCCGTTTGTTGTTTCGCCTCTTCATACAGAGGTAGGGCGACCCGTTCAAATTGGGTTAGCATTTGTTGTACCACCCGATCTGCGCTCACCCGATCGCCCGAAATCTGATAAGTATCCGGGAATAAAAACCCTTCCAATTTCGGCACAGTCGGTAACCAAGGATAATCTTGAGGAGAAACCTGGTTAACCGCTTCTAAAAACTCTTCAGCACTAAAAAATCCTTGGGCTTCAAAATAATCCCCCATTTGGGCTAACGTCCAGCCTTCAGGAATGGTATAAGTCGCTTGTATCACAGTCCCAGAACGAATCTGAGCTGCAATTTCCGGTAAGGACTGGGTGGGGGACAACTGATAGGTTCCTGCTTGGAACTGGCCCTCTAACTCAGGTTTGAGTTTAGCCTGTAATCTGAGCCATTTCATCCAAATCGTCCAGGCTTGCTCTGAGCGAATCAGTTCTAGATCGGCTAAATCCGCACCAATTTGTTGTCCCGAAGTTCCCAGGGCAATTTCGACTAACACTTGGTTTTCTGCGCGATCGGCACTCGGAGAAAGGACAGGACTAATTGCCCAACTCCACCACCGCCATCCTTGCCACCCAAAAAAGCCCACAACGACGGGAAAAAGAATCAAATAAAAGAACCACTTAGTGATTCGTGAATTGCCGGTTGTCATAACTGGTGAAATATTGCATGGTTTGCTACTGCTGCACCCTGGGAAGTGTGTTTATCTTTTCTCTCCCCATTCTCTCAATTAGTCCAGAGCATTTAAGATCTGTTCTTCTAAATTTTGTTCAATCTCTGGTAATAAATGTTCAATGGATTTGAGGTCAGAGGCAGACAGTTCTTGGGCTTTGCCATTGTCGTTCATTTTCGCTAATAAAAATAGCGGATCTAAAGGTGTAGAAATTTCATACTCATGTTCGCCAAAATAGAAGCTGGCCAATAACTGAAACGATTCTACATTAGAATCGATCTCTTCATCGTCGTCTTCTTCCTCTAGATCTGGGATCTCTCCTTCTACTGTTAGGGTGATCCCCGTGGGTTTGAGCTTCAGATTTTGTTCAGATAAAACTGCCTTAGCTAGGCTAAAGAGTTCATCGATCGCCGATTCATCTTCTACAGCAACCAAGTCTTCCTGATCGCCAGACGTTTGCCAGACAAAAATCTCTACTGGAGTATCTTTGGGTAATAAAACCAAATAGTTTTCGTTTTCATGGGTAAAGGAATATTCAATTGTACATTCTAATTCCTTTCCCTTGGCATCAGCTAAGAATACAGTTAGGGGATCATTCTCCATTGCTTCTTGATCCATGGGGTTACGTCCTATTTACCAAGATGATTGGGGATTTACTTCAACCTTTCATCATACAGTGCTTCGCGCGGTAATGGGGAATGGGGGAATGGGGGAATGGGGGAATGGGGGAATGGGGAATAGGGAATGGGGAATGGGGAATGGGGAGTGGGGAATAGGGAGTGGGGAATGGGGAATGGGTTAGGAGCGATCGTCTAGCCAGCGCTGCAAAATTAAGGCGGCAGCTTGGGCATCAATTAAGTTCTTATTGCGAGAGGGGGAGCGTTTTCGGGAGACCAGTATTTCCGTGGCTTCCACGGAGGTAAAGCGCTCATCGATATACTCGATGGGTAATTTGAGGGTATTCTGGAGGCGATCGCCATACTGTTGGACTTGTTGAGCTTGCGTGCCGAGTTGGCCATCCATGAGATAGGGTAAGCCGACGATTAAAATACTCACCTCTCGCTCGGCAATGATTGGCTTGAGGAGGGCAATATCTTGCTCAAAAGACTGGCGATCGATGGTGGTGAGGGGGGTGGCGAGTAATCCGAGGCGATCGCATCCCGCCACCCCAATCCGTTTCTGACCGATATCTAAACCCAAGGCTGAAATCATGGAATCTCCTCTAACCTTACCCACTCTTCGATCGCGCCGATCGTAATCCTTACCTTCTCGATTATAGACATGCACGACCCATGGATATCAAGTCCAGTCATTGCGAATGGAACACAGTAGAATGAAGCGATCGCGATCCACTCGGTAGTCATGGCGAAGGCTTCCGTGCGCGACTTGGGTGGGGTTTCTATGACATAAATAACGGGTAGCGCCCCATAGGAGAGCAATATTATCATAGGGAAATTGGGTTAACAAAGACTCAGAAGCCATGGACAAGATTACACGCATTCTCCGGTTAAATAAACAACTGTTGGGGGGGACAGCGATTCTGGGATTACTCTCTATCGCCGCTTGTGCCGTTACTGACCCCTCTGGCGCGGCGTTTACAGGGATAGCGAATTTTACCGCCGGGATGGTGGGGAATAACCTGGGGGAGTTTGTTAAGAAATTACTCAACCATCGCGAGATATTACAGAATCAAGACTTGGCTAAGGCTGCGGGTCGCACGGTGGCACGGACGTTAATTGAGACGGTTGCGCCTCAGTATCGGGAGATTAAAGGGGAGTTAGAGCGGTTTGGGAAACAGATTGAGGGCTATTGGCTAGAGTGGGCCAAGCAACACCAGAATGTAGAGCTGTTTGAGAAGGTTCAGGAAGAACAGCTCGTCGAGGTTTTTTCTCGTCACCCGGAAGCGTTTGACGAGTATCAAGTATTGCCAGAGGAAGGGTGGCGCGAGGTGGTGGAGTGGCTGTTTGAGCAGGGACGCAAGCAGGGGCAGTTGTTGGGGGAGGTGACAGAATATGAGGATATTATGGAGGCTTTAGTATCGGAATTATCTAATAATTTTAATCGTAACTTGCGGGAAGTGCTGAAAGATGATGCGGGGGAAAGCGGACAAGCGTTTGCCTCGATGTTGTTTAATTTACATGGAGCCACGTTAGCCAAACTGGACAACATTGAGCAACGGTTGCAACAGATGCCCACTCGCGAAGAGTTTTCGCGCATCTGTGCCGAAGCGTTGCGGCAGCAGCAGCCCCAGGAGAAACGGGCGAAACCTTGGCCGGGTTTGGGGTCGGTGGATACTGTGCCCAAAAAGCCTGACCGCTTTTTGCCCCGTCCCCAGGATGTGGAGGAGTTGAAGCGCCGGGTGTTGAGCAGTCGCCCGGTGGTGATGACGGGACAAGCGCGGAAAGTGGGCGTGCAGGGGATGGGAGGCATTGGTAAAACCGTTTTGGCGGCGGAGTTGGCGCGAGATAATGACGTGCGGCGTAGGTTTGTGGATGGGGTGGTGTGGTTGGAGGTGGGCATAGAGCCGAAACCGATGGAACTGTATAAACGGTTGGCGACTGCCTTGGGAGAGCCGCACGCTTATCAGGAGAATGCAGGCGCGTGGGATGCCTATCTGTCGGAAGTGTTGCGGGATAAGTGTTGCTTGCTGGTGCTGGATGATGTTTGGCAGCAACGGGAAGCGGAACGGTTTGTGGAGGTGTTGGGAGAGGACTGTCAGTTACTGCTCACCACTAGGGATAGCCGCTTGGTGCAGGGGTTGGGAGCGGAAGGCTATCAGGTGGGGATGTTAAACGAAGACCAGTCCTTGCAGTTGTTGGCTCAGTGGGCAGATGTGCATGTGGAGATGTTGCCCCCGGAAGCTAAAGCGGTGGTGAAGGAGTGCGGACAGTTGCCCTTAGCTCTGGCGCTGGCGGGAGCGCAAGTGGGACAAGGAAATAGTTGGGCTGATGTGTTGATGGCGTTGCAGAAAGCTAACTTGAAGTTTTTCGAGCATCCCCACGGCAGCATTTATAAAGCGATAACTACGAGTATCCAGGTGTTGGAGCCGGAGAAACAGCAGGCCTATCTGGAGTTGGGTGTGGTTGCGCCGGACGTGAAGATATCGGAAGCAGCGCTGGTGAAGTTGTGGGGACGGAAAGGGAAGCAGCCAGAGTATCGCCTGCGGCAGTGGTTGACGGAGTTGGCGCAACGGGCGCTGGTGTTTGTGGAGGGCACATCGCCAGAGCGGTGGGTGGCGCTCCATGACGTGCAACAGAAGTATCTCCAGGAGCAGCTCCCGGATAGAGTGAGGGTGCATCGAGAGTTTTTAGCCAGCTATGCGGGGGGGCGGTTTCCCTGGACGGGGGCAGAAGTAGACGGGGAGCGCTATTTGTATCAGCAGGCAGCCTATCACTTCCGGGAAGCGGGGGAAGAGGCGGCGTTGGCCCAGTTGTTGGGTGATTTTGATTGGTTGCAGCAGAAGTTAGAGGCGACGGATATTGAGCAACTGTTGCAGGACTTTGGGCAGGTGGGGGAAAAGGATAGATTTCTCAGTCGCTTAGAGAAGACGTTGCGGATGAGCGCCCATGTTTTAAATCAGGATAAGCAACAGTTGGCCCATCAGTTGTGGGGCAGGTTGCTCGACCGGAAGCAGATGCAGCAGTACGAGTATGAATACTTTTGGCAAAAGCTGCCCAAGGTGGGGCGCTACTTACCCCAACATCGGGGTGGGGGGAAAGTGGAGCAGTTATTACAGCAGGCTCAGGCGCGACAGACCGGAACCTGGTTTCGTCCCCTCACGCGCTGCCTGGACTCCCCCGATGGGGCGCTTATCCGTACCCTTTCCGGTCATAGTGACTTGGTAGGAGCGGTAGCGGTGACCCCAGATGGGAAACGAGCGGTATCGGGTTCAGGGGATAACACGCTGAAAGTGTGGGACTTGCAGACGGGAGAGCAACAGCTTACCCTTTCCGGTCATAGTGACCCGGTAGTAGCGGTAGCGGTGACCCCAGATGGGAAACGAGCGGTGTCGGGTTCATG
>NZ_JAQOSO010000112.1 GCF_030068505.1 Roseofilum capinflatum BLCC-M114 | reverse complement strand
TTTTGTTGTGGTATAATTTGTGAAAATGAAAACCCCCTGCTTTTTAAGGGGGGCAAGGGGGGATCTTTTCCTACTGTCCACCGATACAGCGCAAAGCGCTGTAACCCGCCCCTTGACATCCAAGACAGTATCTACAATAACCTGGGTTTTTTAATTGACGATCGCCCCAAAATCCGCCAATACCCGCGCATGATTCCGCAGAATGCTCAGTAAATTTAACCGGTTAGTTTGTATCTTTGAATCTTCCGCCATCACCAGGACGCTATCTTCGCCATCGAAAAAGCGACTCACCGTAGGCGCAATTTCGGCTAAAGCATTGACCAAATCTTGATAGTTGCGGGTTTCTTGACAGCGTTGGGTTTGGGGCACAATTTTTACCATGGCATCGTAAAAGGCTTGTTCTGAGGCTTGCTCGAATAAGTCGGGTTTGACGACTCCTACGGGATCGAGTTGTTCTTTATCCAAACTTCCTTTAGCGGCTAACCGAGTGGAACGGTTGACGGTGGCGTAAATGTCGTCTAATTTGCCGGATGTGCGGATTTCTTGCAAAAATAGGGCGCGTTTGAGCAAGTCTAGCAGATCGGCTAATCCACGACTGGCGTATTCTGGGTCATCTTCCCCTAAAACGGCATTGACGAGATCGTAATCAATGCTTTTATCTTCCTGGAGTTGGGTGCGGATGCGTTGCAGGAAGAAGTCTTCTAGGGTGGGGACTAAGTTGGGAAGGTCGCTATTGGGCCAGCAGGAGGCTACACTATCGGTTAGGAGTTGATGCAGATCCAGGGGTAAATAGCCCTCCCAGGTAATGCTAATGATGGCATTAGCCGCGCGTCTGAGGGCGAAGGGATCGGAGGAGCCACTGGGAATCATGCCTAAACTAAAGATACTAATTAAAGTGTCCAGGCGATCGCCCATTCCCACGACTTGACCCACTAGAGTTTGCGGTAAACTATCCCCAGCGCCTTTGGGGAGATAATGCTCTACAATGCCCGTAGCAACGGCTTCCGGTTCTCCACTGGCACGAGCATACTTTTCTCCCATCACTCCCTGCAACTCTGGGAACTCGTACACCATTTGGGTAACTAAATCTGCTTTACATAATAGGGCCGTGCGATCGCATAATTCCCTATCTTCACTGCTTAACTGGAGTTGCTCGGCCAACACCCGCACACAAGTGCGAATGCGCTCCACCTTATCGCGAACGGAGCCTAATTTTTCCTGAAATGTCACCGTTTCCAGCTTCTCGACATAACGTTCCAGGGGTTGAGCTAAATCCGCTTGATAGAAAAACTGACCATCAGCGAGTCTAGCGCGAATCACCCGTTCATTTCCCTGGGCAATGAGGTCAGATTTGGCGGGGTCACCGTTAGAAACGGTAATAAAATAGGGTAAGAGTTCTGCTGATGTTTCCGATTGAAACACGGGAAAATAGCGTTGATGGGACTCCATTTCCATGGTGGTCACTTCGGTGGGGATTTGCAGAAAGTCATCATCAAATTTGCCCACCACTGCCGTCGGATATTCCACTAGGTTAGTCACTTCTGCTAGTAAATCCGGTGAAATACGGGCATATCCGCCCACTTTTTCCGCACAAGCAGCCACTTGAGTTTTAATGATTTCTTCGCGCTTTTTGGGGTCAACCTGAATAAAAATCGACTCCATGGCTGCTAGATAGTCCGATGCTTGCTCAAGACTCACCGGTTGAGGATGGAGGACGCGATGACCGTAGGAGAGGCGATCGCCAAAAATTGGAGTTGAGCCATTTTCCAGTACAATCGGCAATACCTGCCGATCGAACAGTGCCACTAACCAGCGAATGGGACGAGGAAAGCGAATCTGACCATCTCCCCAACGCATAAACCGTCTTCCCTCTAACCCAGAAATCCATCGAGGAACCCATTGGGTCAACAATTTGGGAACAACGGAGCCAGGAATATGTTGGCGAATAAAGACAAAATCACCCTTTTCCGTCGGTCGAATCTCCAAGTCTTCTACATTCACCCCTTGGTTTCTGGCAAATCCTTCTGCGGCCTTTGTCGGTTTCCCGTCCTTAAATGCAACTTTTGCGGGGGGGCCTTTGATCTCTGCTTCTCGGTCAGGTTGTTGTAGAGGTAATCCCTCAATCAGGACACAGAGACGACGGGGAGTCCCATAGACCTCGATACTTCTGGGAGTCAGCAGTTCGTCTGCTAAACTTTGGGGAATGAGCGATCGCCACTGGTCGATAGCACTGGCGATAAAATCCGCAGGGAGTTCTTCTGTACCAACTTCTAAGAGGAATGTAGACATATAACCAGACGTTCAGGACGCAAATTTCAGGCGATCGAGATTCTTCAGTTTACCTTGGTTTGGCTCTGATTCACCCAAAATACACCCATCAGAATCATAGCACCGGCGATCGCCCCTTTCAGACTTAAACCACTTCGTGCTGCGATCGCAACCCCCAACGCCGTTAGAACTTTACCTTAAATCCTCAAACCTAGTTATCATAACCTTTTCGCCCTTGCCTTTTGGAACCTTAAAAAAGAAACTTGGGCAATTTGCTGAAACTCTACAGAGCTTTGCGCCACAATATAAGATAAGGCTTTGTGATAGACGTTTAACCTGAATACCCATGAGTAACAGTTCTAACTTTCTCAATGACATTCGCGAAGCAAAGGGGCAACTGATTGTCGGCCCCAATGTAATTCCTAATGCCCTTCCCTATGTCGGTGGAGGCCTGGTTTTAACTGCCCTAGGAACCTATGGCGGTTTAACTGTAATCAACACGAACCCTGGTATCTTCATGCCCACCTTTATTGTGGCCATGATTGCTGAGTTAGTGCTTTTCTTCATTGCTAGAGGAGTCGCTGAAAAAGCGAATAACAGCACGGCTTTGCCCTTACTGGCAACCTATAGCCTCCTCTCCGGTTATACCCTCAGTGGCTTAGTTTACGTTGCCCTAGGGACTGAAGGAGTCGGTATCCAAGGCATTGCCTTTGCCGCTCTCGGTTGTGGAGTCGCTTTTGTTCTCGCCCGTCAAATTGGATCAAATCTATCTGAGCAAGATGGTTTGGCCTTAACGCAAACGATTCAAATGGCCTTAGTTGCCTTTGTCGTGGTTATCTTAGCCCAATTTATCTTTGCTCTGTTTGGCGTTTATACTCCCAACTGGTTAGAAATTGCCATTTCTGGTTTTGGGGTTTTCCTCTTCTGTGGCGTTGCTGTAGTCGATTTCTTTATTCTGCCCCGTACCTATCAGGATGAGCAATACCTATCGGCTGCTTTGTCGATGTACCTCACCTACATTAACTTGTTTGTGTTTATCTTGCGTCTCCTGATTGCTATTTTTGGCCGAGATTAAGAGATTCATGAACTAAAATGAGGGTTAGCTGAAAAAAATCAGCTAACCTTTTTTTTGCTTTTTTAATATTATTCAACGATAATTGGTTCTAGAAATAATCTTTTTTCTTTTTTTTCTTCTTCTTGCTAATAAAGTTTTCTTGGATAATTTTATATCCTTTTGTACCTTGTTCGAGTAAGCTGGCAACTTCTGAATCGCTTAATCCATTTTTTTTTGCTTTATAGATCAAGTCAGCAATTTCTTTATCGGTCAAACTGTTGGTGGCTAATTTTTGAACAGTTGAGAAGCCTTTTTTAAGGGTTTTTCTCGCTTGTTTCGGATCGAGCAGGTCATCAAGCATGACTGTTTTGTTCAGAGAGTAAGTGAGTCTAACAGGCTGGGGAGAGGAGAGTCAGTTTACAGGTCTGACTCTCAAAAAGGACTCAGGTGGGCAGGGTCTGCGTGTATACTTTGAATGATATTGTGGCTTTCCCCTGCCCACCCTACGATGAGGGGTCATCATAGTGGTTTAATCGGACTTCATATCATGGGTATTTTTCGGCATGTTCTTTATAAGCCCTAGAGATCCGAGCTAGACGTTACTGTTTGGCGATTTCTTGAGTAAGAATCTTCAGGGCTTCGGCATATTGGGGATCGGTCTTCGTCCCAATTTGATCCCGATGTTTAACCAAGTATTCTTTTTGTTCTTCCGTGAGTTCTACAAGGATATCGGGTTCAATGCCCAACTTATTAATATCGCGACCATTGGGGGTGAGATATTTAGCAATCGTCACTGCTAACCCCGATCCATGGGCTAGAGGTTGCACCGACTGAACTAATCCTTTACCAAAGGTTTTTGTTCCCACAATTACCGCTCGTTCATTATCCTGTAAAGCTCCAGAAAGGATTTCACTGGCACTGGCCGATCCGCCATCGACTAAAACGACTAAGGGGAGATCTGTTAACGGTCGATTATTCGCCCGTTGCCGTTCCGTTTCTCCCTGTCGGTTAACCGTAGAAACGATCGCCTCCCGGCCCGGTAGCCACATGCGGGCGATCGCCACACTCGAATAGAGCAATCCTCCAGGATTTGAGCGTAAATCTAAAATATAACCCGATACGCCCTCAGATTCTAAATCCTCAATTGCGTCGCGCATCTCCTCAGCCGCCGGAGCGCTAAACTGGGTCAGTCGAATATAGCCTATATTATTCCCAGGCCCTTCCTGACGATAGCTATAGCGCACGGGATGGATTTCAATGCGTTGGCGCTTAATCGGAAAATCAATTTCCTCTTGACCGCGCAAAATGGTTAACACCACTTCAGAATCCACCGGCCCCCGGATCAGTTTTACCGCATCATTAACATCCATGCCTGCGGTATCTTCGCCATCAATTTTGACGATAAAATCCCTGGCCTGAATTCCCGCTTCAAACGCGGGAGAATCTTCAATGGGAGCAACCACTACCAATCGATCCGTTTCCTCATCCATGGAAATCTGAATACCTACCCCGGTCAGTTCCCCAGAAGTATCAATTTGCATATTGTTGAACTCTTCTGGGTCCATAAACCGGGTGTAGGGGTCGTTGAGTTGCTTCAACATTTCTCTGATGGCTGCATAGGCTTCTTGATCCGAGGTATATTGGCGACTCAGGTATTCCTGACGCACCTCTTGCCAATCAACCTGGTTAAATGTGCCATCAACATATCGATTGTTGATAATTTGCCAGACTTCATCCACTAATTCTTTTGGGCCATCCTGGAAAAATGCTTGGCCTCTTAAATGGATTCCTGCACCAGCAACGGTTACAGCGGTCAGCATAACTGCCGTTGCACCTAAAACAAGTCCGCGTGTGGTTTTGGTCATAAGCTTACTGAACCGGGGATATTACTTTAGGGGGAGTTTAGCCCAATCTAACACATGCTACTCTACACCGAGCTATAGAGAAGCGATAATGCTCCGCATCGCTTCGCGATCGCTCCTTTATGGTTCCCTTATGCGATCGCTCTTGAGCCAATTCCGGAGAATTCAATTCGACCTTCCCCTCCCTTATGATCAAGTTACGGATCGACCCAACGGCCATCCGCCTTAATTAAATTAATTAATTCTTCCACTCCTTGGTCTTCTGGAACCTTTTTAATTTCTTCTTTCCCGCGATACAGAGAAATATACCCCGGCTGTCTACCCACATAGCCATAGTCTGCATCTGCCATTTCTCCGGGCCCATTCACGATACAGCCCATGACTGCAATATCCAAACCCGTTAAATGGTTGGTCGCTTCTCGCACTTTATGCAGCACTTCTTCTAGGTTAAACAGGGTGCGTCCACAGGAGGGACAGGCCACATATTCAACCATGGTTTTACGCAGTCCCAGAGCTTGAAGAATGCTATAACAAACCGGAATTTCTTTTTCTGGAGATTCTGTTAAGGAAACTCGAATTGTATCCCCAATACCATCGGCTAGAAGGGTGGCAATACCTGCGGTAGATTTAATCCGCCCATACTCCCCATCTCCTGCTTCTGTGACTCCCAGGTGCAAAGGATAGCTCATTCCCAGCTCATCCATGCGCTTAACCATCAGGCGATAGGCCGCCAGCATGACTGGAACTCGTGAAGCTTTTAGGGAAATGACAATATTGTAAAAGTCCAGAGATTCACAAATCTGGATAAATTCCAGAGCCGATTCTACCATGCCCTCTGGGGTATCCCCATAGGTAAATAGCATCCGCTCTGCCAATGACCCATGATTGACCCCAATACGCATGGCTTTTCCCTGGTCTCGTAGAGAAATTACGAGGGGTTCTAAGGTTTGGCGAATTTTATCCCCGATTTCGGCAAATTCTGCCTCTGTATATTCTGTGCGATCGGCTTTGGGTTTTTCAAATACATATAACCCTGGGTTAATCCGCACTTTATCCACATGCTTGGCCACTTCCAGGGCAATTTTCATGCCATTGTGGTGAACATCAGCCACCAGGGGAACCGGCTGATAAGTATCTTTGAGTTTTTGCTTAATTTCACTGAGGGCTTTAGCATGGGCCAGACTCGGAACTGTGACCCGCACAATTTCACAACCGATTTCATGCAATCTGCGAATGGCTGCCACTGACCCTTCAATATCCAGGGTATCTTCGTTAATCATCGATTGGACGACCACAGGATGTCCGCCACCAATGGTAATATTTCCCACGGGAACGGGTCGGGTTTTCCGTCTCTCGATGCTCGTGGCGATCGCCGGTGACGAGGTTGATTGAGTTTGGATAGGATTGGGTAGAGTTTGCATAAACACTCAATACGGATGGAAAGGCTATCAATAGCGTCTCACATTCGGGCCGTCCTGGGAATAGGCAAGGCCCCTAATCATTCTTCATTAGCATCAGGGATAACCCATTGAGGAGGGGCCATTCTTTTTTTCCGCAGGGCCTCATCTGCAATATCCAGCATTCGATCGAGAGAAGTGTCTTTAATAAAATTGGAGGCTTGTTGAGCGTATTCTCGGTGAGGACATTGATCACCTAATACACATCCATTAACACAGGCTTTGGCACAATCAATTTTTGATTCCATGGTCGAGTTTCCTTGCTTCTACTCTTGACGTACCTTATCTTATCTTTTGCCAGTTGGACACCTCGATCTGGTTTCTATTGCTCAGGGGGTAAAAATGTTGAGATTCTTGATCTATGAGCTAAATTGTGCTATATTACCTGAGTTGCGGACGTATAGCTCAGTTGGTTAGAGCGCCACGTTGACATCGTGGAGGTCACAGGTTCGAGTCCCGTTACGTCCATTGGGATAACGCCTAAAAATCCCCTGAAACTGGCACGAAATTGGAACAAATAGCAAAATAAGATAGATTCGGGGAACCCAATCAAATCAAGCGGGGGAACCATTGCCCATCGGGGAATGGAGCTAACCGGACTCGAACCGGTGACCCCCTCAATGCCATTGAGGTGCTCTACCAACTGAGCTATAGCCCCGAAGTGCATTTAACAGTATGCCTTGATTCCGAATCGTTTGTCAAGAGCTAGACTGAAAATTGATATCCTCCTAGGCCGATCGCCCCCCAGAAAGCGATAAAGTAATCAAAGGACTATCGAGTGAAGAGTTACGGCCATGAGTTATTCCCCCTATTCAGCCCCTAATGCCGAACCCATTGATGCAGAGGCCTTGTTGCTGCAACTGCGGCGCAAACAAGGTACATGGGTTGACTGGGGACACGCTTGTAGCCAATTGCAAAAGGCGGGATATCAACCCGATCGCATTTTTGAAGAAACGGGATTTGAACCGGTACAACAAAATCAGGTGATGGTGGCGGCTCAAGTTTACACCAGTTTAGTCAAGGGGGAGATTAACGAAAATGTGCGATCGCACTATAACCAAAAAGGCTCAGATCTTCTCTATGAGTTTCGCATCCTCAGCCAACCCCAACGGGTGGCAGCAGCCGAGTTTAGCTTAGAGCAGAACCTGGATGCCGATCAGGCCCACGAACTGGCCAGAGCGATCAAAGACTTCTCTGGCAACAGTTCCCCCAGCGAAGGCTTTTCTCAGCATCCGGGAGATATCATGGCCCATCAATGCTGGAAAAGTGCGCGGCAACACAAAGATATTCAAGAGCGATCGCGGCTGATTGCTAAAGGATTGCGGTATGCTCACAGTGCGACAGCTCGCCAACATCTGGAACATCTGCTGACGGATTTTACCGTCGTTCCTCAAAAAAGCGCCCCCAGATTGCCGGTATATCGCCTGGAATCGGTGGATGAATCTCCCCGCGTGATTCCGGTGGTCGGTCAATTTCCCCTCAGTTTCGATGATTGGAAAGCTGTACCCTTTATCGAACCCCTTGAACCCTTTGGCGTGGTTCGTAGCGAGGGAAATTCGGCCTTTGTGGCAGTTCCTGGATGGCCGGTGATTCGGGGAATGGGCGATCCGGTAGCTCTGTTAGCCAACAGCGAACAATTGCCCCAATCCCTATCGCAGAATTCAGAAACGGTTTTAATTTTAGTCGATCGCCAGGAACGAGAATGGCATAGCGATCGCTATTTTTTGGTCAACATCGGGGGTCAACTGGAACTGCAATGGTCAGAAACTGAACCCGATCATCCCCTTTTGGCTCAACTGGTTTTAATCATGCGCCCCCATCGTATCCTAGACCCAGAATTTACCAAACAACTCTGGCAAGTCGAAGAATGAGAATGATTCTGCTGGGTAACGCGGGTGCAGGCAAAACCACCATGGCTCGTCGCTTAATTGGCGATCGGGCCATTACTCGCTTATCCCTAGATGAAATTGCCTGGAACCCAGGGCCCGAAAGAAAACCCCTGGATGAAAGTATTGCCCTATTGCTCTCGTTTATTCAAGAACATGAACAATGGGTAATTGAAGGCTGCTACGCTGATTTAGTCGAAGCCGCCTTACCCTACTGCACCGAACTGCGTTTTCTCAATCCAGGTATCGAAACCTGTGTCCGTAACTGTTACCAACGCCCTTGGGAACCGGAAAAATTTGCTGCCCCCGAAGACCAACAGGCGATGCTTGAAGTTCTCGTTGATTGGGTCAAGCAATATGAAACGCGCAACGACGAATATGGACTATCGCGCCATCGCGCTCTCTACGATCGCTTCACTGGGACAAAACAAGAGTTTAACCAGCAACCCTAGAGGCACTGCGAGACTCTTGTTCCACCTTCCCGTTTAAAACCCCCTGCTGGAGCTGGTGAAAGGCTTGAATATCTTCTAGTCCGTAGCGCGTACATTGGAGAAGATACCGAAGTTGCTCTTCGTGGGTACGTGAGAGATATCCACTCATCAGGGTTTGCTGGACAATATCGCGAATTAAAATCATGGGATGAATCTCCTAGGGAACGCTAAAATCGCCAAGACTTCATGAAGCCTTCATTAGATCTCTCAGAAAAATCCCTAGGTTTTTATGCAAAACCCCCGGATTTTGTCATAAAAATTTACATTTATCGGTTTTTATGTAAATTTTTGTAAATTCTGCATAAAAAGCCCCCTAAAAAACTGAGAACCCTATAGAGGTGTCATGCAGCACCTTGCCCTTAGAGGTTCTCTCATTAGTACGGAAGGCATGGCAGAGTTACCAGACTTAACAGAGTTAGACCAAACGTTGAAACCCTTGGCGATCGCCGCCAAGCAACACCCTCCCAAAAGTTTGCACCGGAAGCAGCTTTTGGACAAACTGATCCGGACTCTGATCGACTCCGATCAACTCGCCAGACCGAGGCGTAATCAATTCAAAAACCACTATGCAGAGATTTATGCAGAAGCCAAACAGCAACTGTTTTACCATCTTTGCCACCGAATTGATGACTACGATCCGGACAAAGGCGAAGTGTTGCAATGGGCCAACTATCTCCTAGAAAAACGGTTTTTCATTGAAGCGTCTCGGTGGGTGTTACAAAGCATTCCCAGGGGCGTACAACGACTCAGCCTCGATGATTTAGAAAAACAGTTTAATCAGCCCGAAAAGCCCGTCACCTTAGAACAAATCTATCCAGAACGAATGCCCTTAATTTCAGAACAGGTGATTGGTTGGATTCGCGCCGATCCGGACGGACTCTTTCAGCGAACCCATATTGTAGGCAAACCGGCTGCTAATTTTCAGTTTCTTGCCCTGAGAATGATTGAAGGTTATTCCTGGCAGGAAACCGCCGATCAATTGGGCATTCGCCTAGTTACAATTAATCGGTTCTATCACCGATGTTTAGCTAAATTTTCTGCCCAGATCCAAACCTATATTTTGACCCAACCTATTTCCAACTCGAACGATGATGAAAACTAATCCTACAATCACCATGCCCTTAACCCTGAAGGTTCACGAGCAGGCAGCCCGATGCGCCCAAAATCAAGTCGATCCGGGTAAAGCGAAACAAGTTTATCTGAATACATTAGCGATTCAGGCAGTGAAAACCTACTTAGAATGGTTCGATCTCGCTCCGGATGGGGAAGCCTCTGACAGTCATAACCCTATTTTGCAATCTCTTTCTAATAGTGCTGATCTATGGATTGAGGGCAAAGGTCGAGTGGAGTGTCGGCCGGTTTTACCGGGAGAATCTAGGTGCGTTATTCCGCCAGAAACTTGGGGCGATCGCCTAGCCTATATTGCCGTTCAACTCAACTCAGACCTCACGGAAGCCAATCTGGTGGGATATTTGCCCCATGTCTATCACTCAGAAGTCCCCTTAACTGACTTTCACTCCCTCGATACTCTCTTGGAACATTTGCATCCAGTCATGCTGACTCAATGGTTGGATAATTTAGAGGATCAGCTGGCTTCGGGTTGGCAAACTTGGAGGGAATTTTGGTCAACCTCCCAACCCCAATTGGCTTTCAGTTTTAGACATCCTAGTGTTACCGCTTCTGCACCTAACCACTGTGAACGGGGCAAAAAGTTACAATTAGACCCCAATGGTGAGCCAATCGGATTATTTATAGGTATTCATCCGATGGTGAATGACGAATTTGATATTTTTGTACAAGTCTATCCCCTAGGGAACCAGTCCCATTTACCCCCAGACCTGCAATTGTCGATTTTAGATGACGAAGATGAAGTGGTGATGCAAGCTTCTTCTAGAAGTACAAAATCTATGCAACTCGATTTTAGTGCTGAAATTGGCGATCGCTTTTCGGTTAAAGTGTCCCTAGGGGATATTAGTCTTACTGAATGGTTTATGATATAACCGCTTATCTCCCCTTCAACTCATACCCAGGTGATTGAATTAATCATGAGAGCCTCCACTGAGCTTGGAAACCCCGTCTCTTTAGAGCGGGGAGGAAAAGCGAGGCAAGCGGCTTTAGCCGCAGTCTCACACAATAAATGATATAATGTGAGCATGACTCAAAAAGCATTTAAGTTTCGTTTTTATCCAACTCCTGAACAGGAAACCCTGTTGAGGAAGACGCTTGGCTGTACTCGCTTGATCTATAACCGTGCATTAGCGGCAAGGACTGAAGCATGGTATGAGCGGCAAGAGCGTATCGGATATAAGGAAACGTCGGCAATGCTAACTGAGTGGAAGAAACTGGATGAATTAGACTTTCTGAATGAAGTTAGTTGTGTCCCATTACAGCAAGGCTTAAGGCATTTGCAGAAGGCATATACAAACTTCTTTGCAGGCCGGGCTAAGTATCCCAATTTCAAGAAAAAGTCGAACGGCGCAAGTGCAGAGTTCACCAAGTCTGCCTTCAAGTATCGTGATGGCAATGTATATTTGGCGAAGTGCGCTGATCCATTACCGATTCGGTGGTCTAGACAACTCCCTAAAGAAGCAGTGCCTAGCACTATCACCGTAAGACTTACACCTTCTGGTTGCTGGTATGTATCCTTGTTGGTTGATATCAGCATTGCGCCATTGCCACCAGCTACCGGCAAGCTAGGGATTGACTTGGGTATTTCCAGTTTGTTGACCCTGAGTGACGGCACTAAGATAACCAACCCTAAAACGTTTCGGGATAAGCGTCGGAAACTTCGCAAAGCTCACAAAGCACTGGCACGGAAACAGAAAGGCTCGAACAACCGATATAAGGCACGGCTTAAGGTTGCTCGTATCCATGCTGAAATTGCCGATGCTAGACAAGACCATCTTCACAAGCTGACGACTCAATTGATTTGTGAAAACCAAATGATCGTTGTAGAGGACTTGGCTGTGAAGAACATGATCAAAAACCACAAGCTTGCCCTTTCTATTAGTGATGCAAGTTGGGGTGAGATAGTTCGACAGTTGGAATACAAAGCGGAATGGTATGGGCGGGAACTGGTCAAGATTGACCGTTGGTTCCCATCATCTAAACGTTGTTCTAACTGTGGGCACATCGTTGACAAAATGCCGCTTAATATTCGTGATTGGGTGTGTCCTGACTGTGGGTGCAACCATGATCGTGATGTTAATGCAGCAAAGAATATTTTGGCCGCTGGGCTGGCGGTTTCAGTCTGTGGAGCGACTGTAAGACCTGAAGAGAGTAAATCTCGGAAGGCTGGTGCGATGAAACAGAAACCCTGATTAGTGATGATTAGGAATCCCCGTGTCTTTAGACCGGGGAGGAGTCAAGCAAACGTTGTATGTAGGGGCGAAGGGCCCTTTGCCCCTACCGGTGGGTGTCAATACACACCCAGCAACTTGCTATACTGACAAAAAACCTCGATTGTGCCTAGTGAAGTGATCTATGACCGAAGACACTGCTTGTGTAATTGAAACTTGGGATTTGAGTAAGGTTTACCGGACGGGGTTTTGGTTAAACCAGAAGATAGAATCGCTCAAATCTTGCTCTGTGAAGGTGTATCCTGGAGAAACCTTTGGCTTACTTGGGCCCAATGGGGCAGGGAAAACCACACTGCTGAAGACCTTACTGGGAATTGTGCGCCCGACTTCTGGACGGGGGGTTTTGTTGGGTCGTCCCTTGGGCGATCGCCACATTAAGCAACGGATTGGCTATTTGCCGGAAAATGCCTATTATTACGATTATCTCACCGGTTGGGAATTTTTGCTCTTTACCGCCGGTTTATTCCAAATTCCTGCCACCGTTTCTCGTACCCGTATCCCCGAACTCTTAGAGCAGGTGGGATTAGATGTCAAAACGGCCAAAACCAAACAACTGCGCCAATATTCCAAGGGGATGAAACAGCGCATTGGCTTTGCCCAAGCCTTAATTAACGATCCAGAAGTGGTCTTTCTTGATGAACCTATGTCCGGCTTAGATCCCATTGGGCGCTATCAGATCCGCGAGATTATATTATCTCTGAAGCAGGCCGGAAAAACCCTGTTCTTTAATTCCCATATCCTCTCGGATGTCGAACAAGTGTGCGATCGCATCGCGATTCTATCCCAAGGGGAGTTAATTTGTTGTGGTTCTTTAGATGAATTATTAGGACAAGTGCAATCTTACCAAGCGCGAGGGAAAGGAGGCACTCTAGAGGTGATTAAGCGCTGGATTCCCCATCTCTCGTTCGATCGCGGCTGTTGGGTGGGTGAAGTCCAAGGGAATCCCTATGATTTTATCGCCAGTTTGCGCTTAATGGATGCTGAACTGCTGGAGTTAAAGTTAGCTCGTCAGTCCTTAGAGGAGTTTTTCCAATCTAAAATTGGAGCGTTACGGGCTGGTAATGGGGAATAAGAGTTGGGGATTACTCATGACTCCTTAACGCGGTATGGTAATAAGAAGTTGTCCTCTTGTGATTCTGTATTGCCCTCATGACTTCTACTGCTCCTAAGCACCATAAAGCCAAAGCCCTGAAACCCGGTAGTGTGCCTCCGGCGAAAGAACTCTGTAGTGAATGTGGGCTGTGCGATACTTACTATATTCACTACGTTAAGGAAGCCTGCGCGTTTATTAATCAACAGATTCCTGGACTGGAAACGGAAAGTCATGGCAGAGCGCGGGATCTGGAGAATGAAAATGAACTCTATTTTGGCGTTCATCAGGAAATGATGGCTGCGCGGAAGGTAGAACCCATCGAGGGGGCGCAATGGACAGGAATTGTGAGTACGATCGCCATTGAAATGTTGACTCAGGGCAAGGTAGAAGGGGTGGTGTGCGTGCAAAACACCCCGGAGGATCGATTTCAACCTATGCCGGTAATTGCCCGCACTCCAGAGGAAATTCTGGCGGCACGGGTGAATAAGCCGACCCTTTCCCCGAATTTGTCGATTTTGGAGCAGGTGGAACAATCGGGGATGAAGCGCTTGTTGGCGATCGGGGTAGGCTGTCAAATTCAAGCCCTGCGAGCGGTTGAGAAGGAATTGGGGTTAGAGAAGCTCTATGTGTTGGGAACGCCTTGTGTGGATAATGTGACTCGCGCGGGGTTGCAAAAGTTCTTGGAAACCACCAGCCGATCGCCGGAAACTGTAGTTCATTATGAGTTTATGCAGGATTTCCGGGTACATTTCAAACATGAGGATGGCTCGACGGAAACCGTGCCCTTTTTCGGACTGAAGACGAATCAACTGAAGGATGTGTTTGCACCGTCGTGTATGACTTGCTTTGACTATGTGAACTCCCTGGCTGATTTGGTCGTCGGCTATATGGGTGCGCCCTTCGGGTGGCAATGGATTGTGGTTCGCAATGATACGGGTAAGGAAATGCTGGATTTGGCCATGGAGCAACTGGAAACTCAGCCGGTGATGTCGAAAGGCGATCGCCGTCAAGCCGTACAACAGAGTATTCCAGCCTACGATCAAGGGGTTACTCTTCCCATGTGGGCAGCCAAATTAATGGGGGTAGTGATCGAAAAAATCGGCCCCAAAGGGTTAGAATACGCCCGCTTTTCCATTGATTCCCACTTTACCCGCAACTATCTGTATACGAAGCGTAACTATCCGGAAAAACTAGAGCAGCACGTGCCAGAGTTTGCGAAGAAAATTGTGGATCAGTATCAGTTACCGGAAGATTAACGGTTTCGGTAACGTGCCAAGAAGATGGGTTTCTAGCGGGTATTTTTATCCTCAGTCTGCTCCAGAAGTTTCACCAGAGCGGCGATCGCCTGAACATTTCCTTCTTAATTGTTAATTAAAATGACGACGGAAGAATTATTAAAACAGGGTTTTGGCTATCACCAACAGGGAGAATATACCCAAGCAGAACGGGTATATGAGCAAATTTTGCGCCAGGAACCAGAGAATACCAATGTGCTGTGTTTATTGGGGATGGTGGCACGGGTACAGGGAAAGTTAGAAGAAGCGATCGCCTGTTACCAAAGGGCGATCGCCCTGAAACCGAACTTTATTGAAGCGCGGTTTAACTTAGGTAATGCCTTAAGTGCCAGCCAACAGACAGAAGAGGCGATCGCCTGTTATCAAACTCTTTTGGAGTTACAACCGAGTCATGCTGGGGCGTATAGCAATCTGGGGTTACTCTACCATCAACAGAATCAGGTGGAAGAAGCGAAACGCGCTTATGAACAGGCGATCGCCATTGACTCCAATCAGGTGGAAAGCTTCTATAATCTCGGTAATCTCTATAAAGCTGAACAAGACTTCGATCGCGCCATTGCCTACTACCAGCAAGCCTTGAATCTCAATCCTAACTTTGCCCAAGCGCTACTTAATTTGGGCAATACCCTACAAGAGCAGGAACAAGTTACCGGAATTAACCTAAACCGTCGTCAGGAGGCGATCGCTTATTACCATCGCGCTCTCCAAGCTAACCCCAACTCTACCGAAGCCTATTGTACTCTCGGCCATGCCCTCATCCAACAAGGACAGATCGCCGAAGCCATCCTTGCCTATCAAAAATGCCTCAAACTCAACGCCGAAGAACCCAAAGCACATACGGGACTTGCTTTTGCGCTGCTGAGTCTCGGTTTTCTCGAACAAGGGTTTAGTGAATATGAATGGCGCTGGAAAACCGAAGAATTCACCGCAGGCAACCTCACCCAACCCTCTTGGAATGGCGAACCCCTAGCCGGTAAAACCCTGATGCTCTATAGCGAACAAGGCTTAGGGGACATGATACAAATGATCCGCTATCTCCCCTGGGTGAAGGAACAGGGAGCCAAAATTATCCTCGAATGTCGTCCACCTCTAAAGCGTCTCTTTGCCACCTTGCCCCATGTTGAGCAAATTGTTACCAGGGAAGAGACCTTACCTACTTTTGATGAACATGCCTCCTTAATGAGTTTGCCTCACCTGAGCAAAACTTCATTACAAACCATTCCAGCCCCGCTTCCGTTTACTTTACCGGATCTTTCTCAAAATTCGATCCTCCCAGAAACGCCAGGTCAACTGAAAGTAGGGTTAGCATGGCAAGGTAACAGGGAACATCCCAATAATTATTTACGAACTTGTTCGTTTTCTGACTTAACACCTCTGTTCAATTGCGAAAATGTACAATTTTATAGTCTTCAGAAAGACCTCTCAGAGGGAGATCGGCTACAACTAGAGCAAACCCCCATCCAGCCGTTCCCCTCAGACTGTGAGGACTTGCTAGACACCGCGCAAATCATCCGGCAACTGGATTTAGTGATTACTGTGGATACGGCGATCGCCCATTTATCCGCAACATTAGGCAAACCCACGTGGATACTGCTACATTTTAGCTGCGATTGGCGGTGGATGCTCGTGCGCGTTGATAGTCCTTGGTATCCTACTGTCCGCTTATTTCGCCAAACCCAACCCGGAGATTGGTCTACCGTCATCTTTCAAGTGCAACACGCACTGGGGGAACTCTGAACAATATTTCAGTGAACCCCTGTTCCTTGTTTCCCAGTTCTTAAGCGAGAAACCAGGTTATGTCAACTCTTTCACCGACTCCCCCAGAAGCCAATGCTCCAGAGTTAAATGGCGATCGCTTTTTGATCTGTGGCTTAGGTCGTCTCGGTCAAGAATGTGTGATTGCTCTGAAGAATTTTGGAGTCGTTGTCAGTGGTATTGAAAAAATCCCTCCTGCTGAATGGGAATTACCGAAAATTCCTGAATTATTAGATACATTAATTGTGGGAGACTGTCGGCAACTGCACATTCTCGAACAAGCTCAAATTCAAACCTGTCGGACAGTTTTAATTGTCACCAGGGATGAAGAAGTAAACGCCCAAACCGCTTTAGCAGTACGGCAACTGAATCCCAGCGTCAGAATTGTCGTGCGTTCTGCGGCCCATAATTTGAATCAACTGTTGAGCGAACAGTTGGGTAATTTTTTTGCGGCTGAACCGACGCAAATGATCGCCAGTGCCTTTGGTTTAGCGGGTTTGGGGGCCCAAACCTTGGGGTTTTTTGAGCTAGAGGGTCAAAATCTGCAAGTGATTGCCCATCGACTAGAAGAGGGTCATCGATGGTGTAACACGCGATCGCTTCAAGACCTCAATACCAGTAAGCGACGGGTGTTGTTTTATTTCCCTAGACCGGGGTTAGCGCCGGTTTTTTATCAGTGGAATCCCAAAAAAATTGTCAAGCCAGGAGATACAGTGGTTTATGTAGAAGTCGTGGAAAAGTTTTCACTGACCGATCATCGACCCGACCCCAAATTTAGGAGGCATGGGTCTGAAGCAGAAAGGCCTCAAACAATCGGCTCAAGATTCAGTTACTTGGTGCAAAAACAACTCTTTAACTTAAATTTTTGGCAGTTGCAAGGGCAAAAATTTAAAACTATTTTTTTGATCAGTGGAGTACGAAAAGTCGCGATAATCAATGGTATTATTGTCGCTTTTTTATTAATCCTAGGAACAGTTTTATTTAGATTTTACTATCCCAACACAACCTGGCTTTATGCCTTTTATGCCACAGGAATTCTTTTACTCGGAGACTATGGAGAATTGTTTGGCGAATTGGAACCCGTCGCTAAAATTCCTCCAGGTTTACAGTTATTTGCCTTTACCCTCACATTGGTGGGTACTGCATTTGTGGGAGTCCTGTATGCTCTGCTCACTGAAGCAATTCTTTCCTCTAAATTTGAATTATTGCGTCGCCGTCCTCCCATTCCTAAAACGGATCATTTAATCTTAGTGGGACTCGATCACCTCGGTCAACAAGTGGCGAGTTTCCTGGAGAATCTAGAACAAGCGATCGTCGCTATTCCCTTTAATCCCCATTTCGATCAAAGTTTATTCCCCCATATTCCCCTAGTTGTCGGAAATTTAACTGAAAGCCTAACCCAAGCCAATGTAATGACCGCTAAAAGTGTGATTATTACCACAGATAACGAAATGTTGAATCTGGAAATTGCTCTTATGGCTCGGCGGTTAAATCCGAACACTCATTTGGTGATTGGCACGTATGGCCAAGGCTTAAGCCGATATTTAAGTCATTTACTCACCAATGTGCAAATTTTGGGAACCTATGAAGTGGCAGCAGAAGCCTTTGCAGGAGCCGCCTTTGGTGAAAATATTATTAGTCTGTTTCGCTATCATCAAACCATTTTAGTCACGGAATATCAAATTGAACCGATTGATACGTTACATGGATTACTGATTAGTGAAGTGGCTTATGGGTATGGGGTGGTGGTGGTTCTTCATCAAACATCAACAGAGACGGCAACCTTGATGCCTTCTGACGATCTGCTGCTGACAGTGGGCGATCGCATTGTGGTATTGTCTGCCATTGAAGGCTTAAAACGGATTGAGCAAGGAACGATCGCTTCCCCGACGTTTCAGGTTCGTATCAATTCTGCCTTGAGCATGGATTCGGCTTTTGATGGCGCTAATGTGATTGCTCGGATTGCTGGATATCGTTTAAGTAGCGCTCGTGAGTTGATGAATCACTTGCCCCACATCTTACCGAAGCGGCTCTATCTACATCAAGCAGAGCGTTTAGTGCGAGAATTAAAGCGATCGCGAGTCAAAGCTGAATTAATCCGACCCTAATCCATCACCAACGCCCAGCCCTATAGTTGCACAAGTTCCCTGGGACTGAGATGATAGTAAAATACCTTCAATCCATTGGAATTACACTAAATCATAAAAATATGGCAGAAATTCAGTTAACCAAAGGAATCACAGAAAAAGATGTTCCAGAAGTGCGTCTGACCCGTTCTAAAGATAAAAGTAGTGGTACAGCAACCTTTATTTTTTCCGATCCCACTGTTTTTAAGGAAGGCAATACCGATGAAGTGACTGGGTTGCACCTGATTGATGAAGAAGGAGAATTGGTCAGTCGGGAAGTGACGGCTAAGTTTATTGATGGTAAACCCACCACGGTAGAAGCCTTCTTGCTGATGCAGGGAGAGGCGGAGTGGGATCGGTTTATGCGCTTTATGGAACGCTACGCTCAAGAAAATGGTTTAGGGTTTCAGAAAGCATAAGACATCCTTGGGGCGAACTTCGTCCCCAATAACTTTCTGAATCAAGGGGAGGAGGATGGCAGGATACCGCATTCGATTAGCAAAAGATAAGGGGGAGTTGGTCAAGCGGTTGGTTGAGTCTGATGAGGATAATGCGCCGTTTGAAACCTATGCGGATGTGGTGATGTTTGCGGCTTCCCTGGGCTATCAGCGCAATCAAGCTATTCCCCTCAATGACACCATTGCCAAGGAGCCTGCTCCCATTGCCTGGGAGATTTTTCGATCGCGAGGATACGATCGCACCATTCGCCTGTTGGCGATCGCCAAAACAGAGGATGTCAGCGTACTTTCCCTGTCCTCCCCAGAGGCGATCGCTCGGCAAATTCAAATTGTCGAAGAATATGCCAACGGGGGGCTACAAATCCTAGAAGATGAATTACGCGGCATTGTTGATATTACCCATCATCTGCCCCTGATGTTGCACAAGCAACGGCATCCCCAAGAGTCACCCTCAGAATTCGATTTACGCCAATTTCTCTAGCCCTGTTTGCCTTGGCCAAAGCTCATTTTTACCTTATAATTGAAAGGTTGTGGAAAAATCACCCTCTGAAGAGGGTCTCTGACATCCTATGGCTGTTCCCAAGAAGAAAACCTCTAAAACCAAACGCAATCAGCGTCGCGCTGTCTGGAAACGCAAGGCAGCACTCGAAGCCCAGAAAGCCATGTCTCTGGGTAAGTCCATCCTTACGGGACGATCCAATTTTGTTTATCCTTCTGATGAGGATGAAGAAGAAGAATAAAGTGCCCATTAACGTCAGGGAAAGGTCTGGGAATGGGTGGCATTAGGTCACCCATTCTTAATTATGATGATAGACAAGACAACTCTTAACGCTTTGTGGTATGGCAATTGGTAAATTTTTTCACAAACCCGATCCAGATGTGAGCGATCGCACTCCACCTGGACAATATTTGAGCAAGGGGTTTCCAGTTCTCACCTATGGGGAAACGCCGGAAGTGACTGCCAAGACCTGGGAATTAAAGGTATGGGGATTGGTCAAAGAAGTAACCTTCACCTTCTCTGACTTGATGGCCTTGCCCCAAAAAGACTTTACGAAAGACTTTCACTGTGTTACTCGCTGGTCAAAGCTGGATGTAAAGTGGCGTGGGATTCGAGTGGTTGACTTCATGCAACAGATCGACCTTGACCCAACAGCTACCCATGTCATGCAACATGCCTATGGAGGATACACCACCAATCTGACTCTGGAGGATTTCTTAAACCAAGATAACTTCTTTGCCCACACCCTCTTTGGTGAACCCTTACCCGCAGACCATGGTGGCCCCGTTCGCCTGGTTGTCCCCCATCTGTATGCTTGGAAAAGTACCAAGTGGATTCATGGGTTAGAATTTCTCGATCATGAAGAGCTAGGGTTTTGGGAGCGCAATGGTTATCATCGTCGCGGGGAACCTTGGGCACAAGAGCGATATAACGGGTAATGGGTAATCGGTTAAACAAACTGTTATTGAACTGCCAGCTCAATAATAAATGTGGTTCCTTCACCCGGTTGAGAGTCACATCTCAACTGTCCGCTATGGCGTTCATTGATAATTTGTTGACTTAGGGATAGTCCCAATCCTGTGCCTTTGCCCAGAGGCTTGGTGGTAAAGTAGGTATTAAACACTTGCTCCTGAATCTCTGGAGTCATACCTGTTCCATTATCAGCAATGCGAACTTCCACCCGATCGCCAGAGGATAAGCTAGTGGTAATCTCAATTTGGGGATTTTCCGTAGCATAACCGCCTTGTTCGAGCTTTTCTTCAATCGCATCAATAGCATTACTTAACAAGTTCATGAAAACTTGATTGAGTTGTCCCCCATATCCCACTACCTGGGGAATTTCACCATACTTTTTATCGATGACAATCTCTGGTTGATTGCCCTTGGCTTTTAAGCGATTATGTAAAATCATTAAGGTGCTATCCAAACCTTCATGGAGATCCACCGGTTGCAGGGTTTGATCGTCAGCACGAGAAAAATGGCGCAAACTGCGAACCAGTTGCTTAATGCGGTTGGCTCCCACTTCCATAGAAGTCAGCACTTGGGGTAAATCTTCGACTAAAAACTCTACATCTAGATCTTCTTCGGCCTCTTTAATTTCAGCCACCGGTTCCGGATAGTGGGTTTGGTAGAGTTCAACTAACTCTAATAAATCTTGAGTATAGGCGATCGCGTGGGTCAAATTCCCACACACGAAACTGACAGGATTATTAATCTCATGGGCGACTCCTGCAACCAACTGACCCAAGGCCGACATTTTTTCCTGCTGCACCAATTGACTTTGGGCCAGTTGTACCTGGTCTAAAGCCTGTTGCAGGGCTTCGGACTGTTGGCGATAAGATGATTCTGACTCTTTGATCGTTAATTCCGCCTGTTTGCGATCGGTGATATCCTGAACCATGCCTTCATAATAGAGAAGGACTCCGGCTGCATCCCGCACTTCCCTGGCAGTTTCCGAAATCCAAATCACTTGGCCATCCAGTCGGCGAATTTGCGATTCAAAACCGCGTACCCGTCCTTGCTTCGTTAATTGTTCAACGAACTCCTGGCGGCGGTCTTTGTCTACATAAAAAGCTGTTACTTGAATTCCCTCACACTTCAGGGCTTCTACACTAGAATAACCATAAATCTCAGCTAGAGCTGGATTCGCACTGATTAACTCCCCTTCTGGGGTACTTTGAAACATGCCCTCCATGGCATTCTCAAACATGGAGCGATAGTTTTCTTCCACTTGTCTCCGCTTGGCGACTTCATCCGCTAACTCTAAGTTAGCTTGGGCCAATTGCTGGGTGCGTTTTACCAGTCTTTTATGAACATTGGGGGTTGAGCAGGAGCTAAGTCCTTCAGAGAAATTCATCCGTCCAATATGGGTTGTGGTGGTCGCGTCGTGTTCGTACAGGTACATAGCATCGTTCCCCCCCTAGGATTACGCAGGTCTATCTATTAGTATCTAAGAATTCATGAAATCTTGATGTGATGATACCATCGTCAACTTGTGATTTTTTTGCTGCAAAGGTGTGATATGAATTACAGACCAATCAAAGAATTTAGAATACAGGCATGGGTATCTAAAATGAAAATGACTGTGAATGGGTTAGGTTGGCTCGGAGCGATCGCCTTATCGTTTTTGGCTTGTCCCTCCCTCGCTGGGGAACTCAGACAATGGCAATATGACCCCCTGAAAACCGAATTAGAGTTAACCCTTGCAGGAGAGATCTCACCTCGGTACTTCGTTTTCGAGAATCCCCTCAGAGTTATTATAGAATTACCCAATACGGAAATTCAAGTACCAATTGAAAAAAATAGTTACTCTGGAGCCGTTCAGCAAATTTCCTTAGAGCGTTCAAACGCCAATCAAACACAGTTAATTTTATACTTATCTCCTGGAGTGAGGTTAGCCCCGGAATCCGTAGCGATCGAATCCTATCCCACATCAGCCGGACTGTACAAAATGGCGATCCGTCCGTTGATGACTCAAGATCCCTCAACATCAGTCCTGAATCTGCCACCAGGGAGGTTTGAACCGCCAGCTAATCAGCCTCTAGTGTCGGTTCCTGACCTGTTTCCCCGTTCCCAACCGCCAGCCACCCAGACAGAAGAACCCACCCCCGGAGCCTCAGCCGCTTCCCTCGTCACCCAACCAGCTTCCGTCGAAACAACACCAGATTTAGTCGGCATGAGGCGGCGATCGCCATCTCCAACCCCTGCCCCTACCTCAGATCTCCCTCCCATCGGCTCTACGGTGATTCCTGTCATTGAATTTGGGCAAGACTTTCCCTCGTCAAATTCACGGAGGAGAATCGCCGAGAATACCAACTCCGTTCTCCCTGGCGGAATACGCCTAAAATTACGATATCCAGGTCAGGAGAGCCTTTATCTCAGTTCCAGTATGCCCCTGCAAGAAGTGTTAATTGTTCATGAAGCCATCACAGATCGCCAGGGGAGTTTACTGATCCCGGTGGGAACTCCCGTAATTGGACAATTTCAAACCCAAGGGCAACAGAGTCGTTTTCAAGCTACAGCCCTGGTTCTCGGATCTGAGGGCGCTTTCCCCATTCAAGGACAATCCGATCGCCTCACCTCCCCCATTGTTGAACCCGGACAGGTGATTGAGGTTCGTTTAGGGAGATAGTGGGGAGGGGAGATGGGGAACATGGGGAGGATGGTAGTGCGAGCATCTTGCTCGCTTTTAACCTCTTAATTGTTAATTGTTTCGGCTGTCGCCGACATGAAAATTGTTAATTGTTAATTGATAGAACTCCATACTACAATTGTGTTATACCTTTTGAGGTAATATCTATTTAATCTTGTGCAACTGCTCAGGGAGAGAGAGCCTATCGATACCATCTACGGCAACATTCAAGGATTGAAGCCGAGTCAACTGAAACAACTGCAACGGCTGTATCATCAACGGCTACCGGGCGATCGCCTAACCACGTCCGAGTTTGCCCAGCGCGTTGCTGCCATCAGCTCAGATATTAATCAACCCGTCTGTAGCTACATTAACCGTCGCGGCCAGGTGATTCGCGTAGGTGTCGGCAGTCCCCACCAAACTCAGATCCCCCCCCTGGAACTGCCCCGCTATGGCATGGAGCGACTGAGCGGGATTCGCTGTATTGCCACACAACTCAAACAGAGTCCTCCCAATAAGTCCACCCTGACAGCTATGGCTTTGCAACGGTTAGATGCTCTGGCGGTGTTAACCCTCAGTGGTGGCGGTTCTTATCGTCGGGGTAAAGGGGCAACGGGATATGTGAAATCCGCCTATCTCGCCCATTTAATTGCCGATCCCGAACTGAATTGGATTCTTTCTCCTCCCGTGACTTTGGAGCAATTGACCGATTCTGATTTTCTAGACTTGGTGGAAGAGCTAGAGAATGAATTTCGCAAAGAAGCGGTTGCTCAAGATGTTGATTCCCAGCAAGACCGGGTGTTATTGGTGGGTCTGCACGTAGATCAACTGAGTCCGGAACGGTTCTCGGAAGGGTTGGAAGAATTAGCCCGACTGGTGGAAACGGCTGGCGGTATGGTCTTGGAGACGATTCAGCAGAAGCGATCGCAGCCCCATCCGCAAACGGTTGTCGGTAAAGGTAAGGTTTCGGACATTGCGTTAACGGCTCAAACCCTAGGCGCGACTTTAGTGGTGTTTGACCGGGATTTATCGCCCGCTCAAATCCGAAATTTGGAAACTCAAATTGGCATTCGGGTTTTAGATCGTACTGAGGTAATTTTGGATATCTTTGCCCAACGGGCCCAGTCCCGTGCCGGGAAGCTTCAGGTCGAATTGGCTCAACTGGAATATATGTTGCCTCGGTTAACGGGGCGCGGTCAAATGATGTCCCGGTTGGGCGGTGGTATTGGAACCAGAGGCCCAGGGGAAACCAAGTTAGAGACTGAGCGACGAGTGATTTCGCGGCGCTTATCGCGGTTGCAACGGGAGGTGAACCAACTGCAAGCCCATCGAGGCCGGTTGCGTCATCAACGGCAACATCGGGAAATTCCGGCGATCGCCATTGTCGGCTATACGAATGCGGGTAAATCCACCTTGCTCAATACCCTGACTAATGCCGAAGTTTATACCGCAGATCAATTATTTGCCACCCTGGATGCCACCACCCGTCGGTTAGTCGTTCCCCATGCAGTGAGCGGAGATCCGCAAACCATTTTGATGACCGATACGGTGGGATTTATCCATGAACTGCCCCCGCCCTTGGTGGATGCATTCCGAGCCACCTTAGAGGAAGTCACCGAAGCCGATGCCCTGTTACATTTAGTCGATCTGTCCCATCCCGCTTGGGAACAACAAGTAGAGTCAGTGACGACCCTATTATCCGATCTGGCGATCGAACCTTGTCCTAGTTTGATGGTGTTTAACAAAATCGATCGCGTCGATGGCGATACCCTGGCTCTGGCTCAAGAGTATTATCCCCAAGCTCTATTTGTCTCCGCCAGTGCGCGTCTTGGTTTAGAAACCCTACGTCACAAGCTGGGTCAACTGGTACATTATGCGGCCCATCAGAGTTAGGCAGGGAGATGGAGAACTGGAGGAATGGCTGTTGTAGTGGGCGCTGATCGCCGTTGCGAGTCTGGGGAGTCTCACAAGAGGAATTGGAGCAACATGGGAGCGAGTTGATTAACGATACTCATAAACCCTCCCCGTCGTTTGCCTCTTTTGCTCTCTTCGATCGCCTTTTCTGTGACTTCAATGAATTCTTGGGAGGTTTGGAAACCTTCTTCATTGCCCTGGGTTTCAAAAATAGTACGGGCTACTGTCCAATCGGCGATCGCCCCACTGCCATCTCCGAGTTGCAAACGACTCACGCCACGGCCCAAATAAGCGGGGGCAAAATTCGGATCGATCTGTAGGGCTAAACTATGCTTTTCCAGCGCCCCTCGATGGTTCCCAGAACGGGCATCCACAAAGGCTAACCGATAATAATCCTCCGGAGTCAGAACCCCACCAGGAAAATCAATCACCCCATTGAGAATAGCCGTATTAATGATGGCTCCTTCAATTTGGGCATTGGCCATATACGCGCCACTCAAATTCGCCCCAGCTAAATTGGCCCCAGTCAGGTCAGCATAGGATAAGTCTGCCCCGATTAAGTTGGCTCCGGCTAAATTGGCTCCAGCTAAATTGGCCCGTCGCAGATCTGCCTTATATAGCAGCGCTCCCGTCAGATCTGCGCCACTTAAAGTGGCTCCACTTAAATCGGCATTATCCAAATTGGCAAAACTTAAGTCCGCTTCGGTTAAGTCGGCATTTTCTAACTGAGCCATACTTAACCCTGACTCGCTCAGGTTACACATCGGACATTGTTTAGAAGAGAGCAGTTGTCTGAGATGCTCTAAATCTTCTGCGACCACAGGGGTGGCGAAGGTGAAACCGAGAAAAATCAGTGCGGTGGAGATTGCTTTATTCATAACCCAAGTGCCATAGCGATCTGTTCTATCTTAAGGGCAGATGGGGAGAATGGGGGAATGGGGGAATGGGCGATCGCCCATTACTCATTACCCATTACCCATTCCCGTTACCCATTAGAGTTTTGCGCCACATTCAGGACAAAACTTGTTACTGGTAACGTTTTTGGCTCCACAACTCGCACAATAGAGCAACTCTAGAGACTGCTCTTTGTTCACCGTGGGCAAGCCAATCATTTGGGCATTGCTCTTGCCGGGGGCCACCATGGGATAACAGTTTTCGTTACGGGTGACATGAGCATCAAGGATCACAGGGCCATCATGGGAGAGCATTTCGGCGATCGCCCCTTCGAGCTGATCTCGACTGTCGATTTTCATGCCTTTAATGCCATAAGCATCTGCCAATTTGACAAAATCAGGCATTCCCATTTCCATGTTGGAAGCCGAATAGCGTTCGCCGTAGAAGGTTTCTTGCCACTGGCGTACCATACCTTGCCAACCATTATTGATGATCACCACTTTCACATTAATGCCATATTGGGCGATCGTTCCCAGTTCCTGGATATTCATCTGGATACTGGCATCTCCAGCGATACAAATCACCTGTTCATCGGCCAAAGCCACCTTAACACCCATGGCTGCGGGGACACCAAAACCCATGGTTCCTAATCCACCACTAGAAATCCATTGACGAGGCCCATTTTCCAGGAATTGCGCTCCCCACATTTGGTGCTGACCCACATCAGTGGTATAGAAAGCGTTGGGGGCTTGTTGGCCAACGGAGTAGATGACCTCTTGAGGAGAGAGCTGACCTTCTGGGCGAGGAATGACTAAGGGATAGTCGGTGCGCCAGCGATTGATCCGCTCTAACCAGAGGGTGGTTTTCGTCGGTTGACCGGACAGGCCCATTTGATGGCAACGAGCGAGTAAATCGATCAACACTTGGCGCACATCACCGACGATGGGCACATCGGGGGTGCGGTTTTTGCCCACTTCTGCCGGATCAATATCGATATGGATGACTTGAGCGCGGGAGGCAAACTCATCCAGTTTTCCGGTTACCCGGTCATCAAAGCGGGCCCCAACGGCGATCAGCAGGTCACATTCACTGACAGCAAAGTTGGCATAGGCTGTACCATGCATTCCCAACATGCCGACGGATAAGGGGTGTTTTTCATCAAATGCCCCTTTGGCCATGAAGGTGGTTGTTAGAGGAATTTGGAACAGTTCGGCCAATTCTTTGAGTTCTGCATGGGCCCCAGAGGCGATCGCGCCCCCCCCAACATAGAGTAGGGGCCGTTCAGCGTTTTGCATTAAGGCGATCGCCTGATTAATTTGCCGAGGATTGCCCTTAATGGTGGGCCGATAGCCTGGTAATTTAATCGTTCCCGGTTCTACCGGCACATAGTCACACTCTTCTATACCCACATCCTTGGGCACATCAATCAGAACCGGCCCCGGCCGTCCGGTACTAGCAATATGGAAGGCTTCGGCCACGATTCGAGCCATATCTTGGGCCCGACGTACCACATAGGAATGTTTAACCACAGGCAGGGTGATGCCGTAAATATCAGTTTCTTGGAACGCATCTGTACCAATGGCTGCCCTAGTCACCTGTCCAGTAATGACGACCATGGGAATCGAGTCCATTTGAGCCGTAGCGATACCCGTGACCAAGTTCGTCGCTCCAGGGCCAGACGTGCCAAAACACACGCCCACTTTACCCGTTGCACGAGCATAAGCATCTGCCGCATGGGAAGCCCCTTGTTCGTGTCTCACCAAGAAATGTTGGATTTCTCCATTGGCTTCACAGCGATACAATTCATCATAAATCGGTAGAATGGCTCCCCCTGGATAACCAAAAATATGCTTGACTCCGTGCCGTTTTAAGCTATCTATCAGAGCATATGCTCCAGTTCTTCGAGTCGCCATTACTGTGGTGGCCTGCATAGGTCGTTCTCCTTTATCTTGCTTGCCTTGTTAATCGTCTTTGAATTGTATCGCTTCTATTTTGAAATAATCCACACAATTTAAGGACTATTTTAGAGTCTTGTTAATTCTTAAAACTTGAGTGCCGCCCAGGGGAATGGGGAATCGGTAATGGAGAGCTGTCCTTTCTAGAAACGAAAGGGTTTAAGTGAGGTCAGTTGGGGCGGATACGTTGTTATCAGGATTTGATGACTCGATGGGGATCGATCGGGTGCAGGGGGATTTCATTGATCGCACTCTGTAAGAATAAATGCTTAGAGGGGAAGTTTCCCCTCCACTGGTACAACCCTCTAATTAAGCGTGAGCCACTTTTGTCCATTCAAACGAGTGACGACCCCAAAGACCAACAAACCCAGGTTGATTTTCCGCTCGTCGATCAAGAAGGGTTCTAGGGTGCTGGGTTTGGCTCCCTTGTGGGAATAGGAAAAGGCCCGTTGTCCTTTAATGTCTTCTTTAAAAAAGTACACATTAAATTGGTGTTGGCCGTTTTTCCAGGTTCCGACTACCTGCCAACAGGGGGGTTCTTTTTCCATGCCCTGTACAGCGATCGCCGCTTGGGTAAAGTCGAGCTTCAGGTCACTAATTCCCTGTTTTTCTAAGCCCTCTTGCAGAGCAGGAAGATAATCCTGTTGAATAAATTCGGCAAAGGGTTTGTCTTCCGGAGCGGGTGGCTTTTCTTTCTTTGAGGCTGTGCTTTTTTCGTCTGCCATAATCTGAGTCTTGAGAAACTGTGCTGTCTTTCCTAATGATAGGGGGGAATGGGGGAATGGGGTCATGGATCGTCCCCGTGTCCCCCCATTCTTTCAAAAAGTTAGATCTCTGCCACTGCTCGTTCTATTAAACGATGGGCTAGGGTCTGAATTCCTGTATGTTCATAATAGTTCGTACTCATGTCCAGGAATGCACCTAGATAATCTAATTTATCATCGCTGAATTCCACAAAACTCTGTAGACTGTTAGCCACATTAGTCGGGGTAATGCCGCGATCGCTGACAAAATCTCCCATCCAACCCGACACCGAACTGAACGATTCCCCAATAAAACCCAACTTACTGCCCGGATCGTCTCCTGGAATTACCGATTGTAACTGTTGGAATTGATCGTTGTCCTCCAAATCCCCCGCCGACAAATTGCCAATCCAATCCGAAACCACCCCCAAGAAATCTGGCCCCAAAGGAATCAAACCATCAAAACAAACGAGGGCAGCCATCCGCATCAAGGACTCGCCACCATAATCTCCTAAAGCACCCACGAAATCCCCAATGCTATCACCCGGAATACCATTAATTGAGCAAAACCCAACCAATTCTCCCACCACTTTTAACGATAAATCAATACTCTGAGCTTTCACCGGTTTAGGAGTCATCTTCGTTAATAACCCCCCAACCAAAGGAATTTTATCGCCTACCATATTCGCTAAGGTAGCCGCACCCAGAGCGCGACCCGTTCCGCTCACGGTCTGATAAATCCACAGGGCCCGTTGATAACCTTCTTGATCATCATTAAACAGTTCAATCGCCCGATTACCGATCGCCTGAATCATCTCCTGATCTTCTTCGCCGGTAATGGTGCAGATCGTATTCTCAAACCCCACCAAGTTATCCCACTCTCCTGGAACCACAAAATCCAAAGCACGCAAGGCCTTAATCGTAATATTATCCGTGGGCAGTTCATCCACTAATTCAAAAATTGCTTTACTCATGGTTTTTTCCTCAATTACTCCTGAATCTTAAAACGGTTGACTCATTAATCATTACTCATTACTCATTACCCATTACTCTATTTAAACCGTGCCCCAACCCGGAGGAGGAAGCGCCACCTGATCGTCGAGCTTAGAATGGGAAACGGCAGACATCGAAGCGGATAACCACAAGAACATTTCCACAAAATTGAGTCCCTTCAATTTTACCGGAGTCCGCACCACAATCTCGCTTAACTGGGCTAAATCCGCATTTTCCACACCCACCGCAAAAAACGCCACTTGTTTATTATTTTCCGCTTGTTGAATGCGTTGAGCCGCTTTTTGCACTACCTCTTCCGGTTCCCCTTGGGGCGCTCCATCAGTGATTAAAAATACCCAAGGGCGATAATAGGCAATCCCATTGGCACGATATTCAGCTTTTCGCGCCTCAATTAAATCCAACCCTGTATTAATGGCACTCCCCATATACGTCATTCCTGATGCTCTAAGCTTGGGAGTTTCAAATTGATCGGCGGTTACAAAGTCAAGTTCTACCTTAATTTCATTGTTAAAACTGATAATAGCCACTTCTACCCGACGAGCGGCTAAGGTATCCTTATTCAAGTCAGTGCGAAAGGTTTCTAAACCCTGGTGTAAAGCATCAAGAGCTTCTCCCTGCATGGAACCAGAGGTATCAAGCAAGAGGACACAGGGACAACGGGGTTCTGGGTTCTCCGCAAATTCAACGGCTTCATCAAGTCTTAAGGGTTCTGGCATGGCGTTCGGCTAATCTCTACTCCGGTTCTATGCTACTCAAAAGTATATAGTGCAATGTGCGGGTAATGGGCCATCCGATTGCCTTAAATGGGCGCATACTCTGTATATTGCCGCATGTTAGGGTCTTGGAAGCCTAACACAATTTTGTCTTTGGCTACTCCTCGATTCACCAGTTCTTGAGCAATTCTCATTTCAGTCATGTTATGCTGCACCCAGATCTTGCCGTTGATAATATCGAGGTGCAAGACACAACCATAGACGCGGCGATCGCCATCCCATCCAATATTGACCACTTGATAATGATCTTGTTGAGTATCAAAAACAGTGTAGCAATCAATCTCCCCGTTGGCGATGGGAATGGCAGCATATTCGGTTAATATGGACTGAATGATCTGGCGATATTGTTCTAGGATATCCATCGTACAATCACCTCTTTTTCTGGATCGTAAATGATTTGTTTAATTTGATATCGTTCTAGGGAAATTTGTGTGAATTCTCGCTGAAAAAATCCTTTATAGGTTCTGGTGGGTATGGCTAAATATAACCTTCTTGTCGGATCGTTAATTTCCAAGGCGAGCTGATAATTCAAAAACTGTCCTAATGCTGCATGGTAATCGGTTAGGGGGGAATCGCTCAAAAATGTCTTGATTTCAACGGCTATTTTTTCTTCCCCTCGCTCTGCGGCTAATAATTGCTCTGCGCCTAAATCAAGTTCAAACTTTGTTCCAGCAACTTCGAGTCGCAAGGGATCATCTGTAATGTTCCACTGCTCCTTTTCTAGGGCAATTCTAACCGCAGAATGATATTTATCTCTAGCTGCCATCAGGTTTTTAGTTCTAGAAGGAACAATTTCTTGAGTAAGAATACTTTAGCTATCTTTATCTAAGAATTCATTATATATTACTTCTAATGGGTTGGTAAATTTGAAGTGCCCTCTCCCTTTCATGTCCGCTTTGCGGAAAATCCCTCTCCCACGGGAGAGGGACTTTCCCCCTTCTCCCTTCGACTTCGCTCCCTTCGGCTACGCTCCCTTCGACTTCGCTCAGGGCAAGCAGGGCAAGCAGGACAGCGCCCTTCGACTTCGCTCAGGACAGCGCCTGCGGGAGAAGGGGGTAGGGGGATGAGGGGCAACTGTTGATAACTCAAACTCAATTGAAAATGCTGGATATGGGATTAGTGTTAGGAATGGATTTTGGTACATCGGGAGCAAGGGCGATAATACTTCGCATCCCTGAAGCGATCGCCATTAACCCAGATCGGGATATCATTGCACAAGCAACCTGCACTTATAATCGCCAACATCCCGAAGTCTGGAAAACTAGCCTATTTTCCCTATTCGAGCAACTGCCGTTAGACTGTCGGCAACAGATTACCCGAATTTTGATTAATGGCACGTCTGCAACCGTCTTGTTTTGCGATCGCGAGGGAGAGGCGATCGCCCCCCCACTGATGTACAATGACGACCGGGGAAAAGCCATGATTCCCCAAATACAAGGGTTTGCCCCTGCGGATCATCTCGTTTTAAGCGCCACATCGAGCTTGGCGAAACTCCTTTGGGGACTCGAAAACCTATCCTTAGAGGGCCGGATCTATTTTCTCCATCAAGCAGACTGGTTAGCTTCTTTACTCCATGGGCAACTCGGAATCAGTGATTATCACAATGCGCTCAAACTGGGCTATGATGTCCAGAATCTTTGCTATCCGGATTGGTTTCCTCCCCTTCCCGATCGCCTAACTTTACCGAAAGTTTATACACCGGGAGAGGCGATCGCCCCCATTCTCCCCCAAATTGCCCAAACATGGGGCTTTCCGGCCGATTGTCTCATTTGTGCCGGAACCACGGACAGTATTGCCGCCTTTATCGCCAGTGGTGCATCGGTTCCCGGTGATGGGGTGACCTCCCTCGGCTCCACTTTAGCGTTAAAACTGCTCAGTGAAACCCCTGTGAATAATAGCCAGTATGGGATTTATAGCCATCGGTTTGGCGATCGCTGGTTAGTCGGGGGAGCCTCCAATACCGGGGGTGCAGTCCTGCGACATTTTTTTACTGATGTAGAATTAGAGACCCTATCGAGTCAAATTAACCCCAACCAAGAAAGTCCTCTAGACTACTATCCCTTACTCGGAAAAGGCGATCGCTTCCCCATCAACGACCCCAACCTCCCCCCCCGTCTCCATCCCCGTCCCGAAGATCCCGTCGAATTTCTCCATGGACTCCTGCAAGGTATCGCCCGTCTCGAAGCCCTCGGATATCAACGCCTCACCGAACTCGGAGCCACTCCCCTCAAACGCTTATATACGGCAGGAGGTGGTGCAAAAAGTAATACCTGGTCACAGCTCCGGCAAACCTACTTATCTGTTCCCTTTCTCACTCCCATCAGCCCTTTAGCCGCCTATGGGAGCGCCCGTCTAGCCCTGAACTCTGTTTAAGCATAAATACTGATTTTTTTAAAAAAAAGTCTTAAAAGCAACCTTTATAATTGAATATAACAAGTTTTTAAGCCAATTTGAGATTAGACAGAAATTGATATAATAAGTAGATTATTAAAGGATAGCGGATCGGAGCCGTTTATCTATGGGGTTTCCTACGATCTAGTAAAAATCGCCCCTAAAACCAGCTATAAACTCTTAATTGTACATCGATAGACTTACGGTTTTGGTGTGAACTATGAAGAAAAAACAAAGAGGAGCATCGGAAAAAACCGGTGAACTCTTGCCATCGACAAACCATAACCGGGGTGCATCCAACGATTCCTCAGCAGCATGTTGGTCAATTTTAGTCATCGATCGAGATCCAGGAATCTATCAGATTTTTAGCGAGCAATTTCATGACTTTGTATTTCAAGGAAAACCCTTGCAGGTGAAATGGATAGATAATGAGGAACAAGCGCGAAGTTACCTGGAAGAAAACCCAGATTTAAGCCTTGTGTTTGTGGATCTCGATCTAGAAAAACCCAGGGGAGGTTTAGAGCTGGTTCAGTTTATTCGGGAGGATCTCAAAAACTCATCCCATCGGATTATTGTATGCGCCCCAGAGCCAGATCAAGCCCTAGAATTTTCCATATTGCTCAATTATGACGTTAATGATTATCAACAAAAAACTAACTTAAACCCACAAACCTTGGGTATGAGTTTAGTCAAAGCCTTACGCTCCTATCAGGAACTTCAAAACTTAGAAGAAAACCGCCAGGAACTCACGGCCCTATCTACCCAACTGAAGCACTTAAATCAAACTCTAGAAGCACAGGTACAATCCAGAACCCAAGAGCTAGAAACTAAAACCAAGCAACTCGAGCAAGAAATTAGCGATCGCACCCTAGCCGAAACAGATAAGCGAGCATCCGAAGATAAATTTTCCATCGTCTTTCAGTGTACCCCCCACCCCATCACCATCACCGCCATGAAAGATGGGCGACATCTAGAAGTCAATGATGCTTTCCTGAGAACCACCGGATACACCAACGAGGAAGTGATTGGGCGCACGGCCGTAGAATTGCAACTCTGGACAAAAATGGAACAAAGGGTCAACCTCTTTGAAACCCTGGTTAATCAAGGCTTTATCCGGGATTATGAATTTGAATTTTGTACCAAATCCGGAGAGCGTCGGATTACCTTACTCTCCGCCGAGATCATAAAACTGAGGGGAGAAGACTGTTTACTCTCGGTCACCAATGATATTACCCAACGCAAACAAGCAGAAGAGGCTCTAGCTCAAGCAAAAGAAGCAGCAGAACATGCCAATAAAGCCAAAAGTGAATTTTTGGCCAATATGAGCCACGAGCTACGCACCCCCTTAAATGCGATCCTCGGCTTTACCCAAATTATGAGTCGAGATGCTTCGCTGAAACGGGAACACCAAGAAAATTTAGAGATTATTGGGCGATCGGGCGAACATCTTCTAGAGTTGATTAATGATATTTTGGAGATGTCTAAAATAGAAGCAGGTCGAGTCACTCTAAATCCCAGTAACTTCGATCTCTATCGCCTGCTGAAAAGTATTGAAGACATGCTTCAACTTAAAGCCACCTCCAGAGGATTACACCTGCTCTGTGAATACGATCCCAATGTTCCCCAATTTATTAGTGGAGATGAAGGAAAACTGCGCCAAGTCTTAATTAATTTGTTGGGAAATGCGATTAAATTTACTCATGATGGGGGGGTGGCGTTGCGAGTCAGTGCCAAATCAGAAGCCAATAAACTCAATCAGATCATTGAGTTTCAGGTCGAGGATACCGGGCCGGGAATTTCTCCCGAAGAATTGGAGCATTTGTTTGAACCCTTTACCCAAACTGAAACCGGGCGCAAATCTCAACAGGGGACAGGATTAGGTTTACCCATTAGTCGCCAGTTTGTACAGTTAATGGGGGGAGATTTAACCGTAACATCCGAGGTCGATCGCGGATCGACCTTTACCTTTTCCATCGAGGCAAAACAGGTAGACCCCAGTGAAATTGAGTCCTCGGTTCCCACTCGCAAGATCAAAGGATTAGCCCCCGGACAAGAGCGAAAGCGGATTTTAGCCGTAGACGATCGCCAAGAAAGTCGGATGTTACTGATGCAACTGTTAGGCAATTTGGGCTTTGACGTTGAGGTTGCTTCTAATGGCCAAGAGGCGATCGCCATCTGGAAACGATGGTATCCCCATTTGATTGTCATGGACATGCAAATGCCCGTCATGGATGGTTACGAAGCCACCCGACAAATAAAAAGTACCACCAAAGGTCGCAGCACCATCATTTTTGCCCTCACCGCCAGCGCCTTTGAAGAAGAACGCAATTTAGTCCTCAGTGCCGGCTGTGATGAATTTTTGCGTAAACCCTTCCGAGAAAACGTCCTCCTAGAAAAAATTGCCCATCATCTAGGAATTGAGTATCTTTATCAAGAGAACGAAACTTCATCCGCTCCAGTCGATCCAGGCCCAACCCTTCCCTTAGAAGACTATCTGGGACAAATGGGACAGGAGTGGATCGAGGACCTCTATCAAACCGCCATTAAAGGATTTGACGATGAAATGGTCTTACTCATTGACGAAATTCCCGAATCCTTAAGTCCCCTTTCCCAGCAATTGTCAGAATGGGCCCATAATTTTCGCTTTGACTGTGTGGTGTCGTTAATTGAAAAGGTAAGACCATGACCACAACATTGGAACCCATGGGAGGCGATATCTTAATTGTGGACGATCTGCCTGATAACCTGCGTCTGCTCTCCCAAATGCTCACCCAGCAGGGGTATAAAGTACGAAAAGCAATCAACGGCGAAATGGCGATCGCCTCCTGCACCGCCCAACTCCCAGATTTAATCCTACTCGATATCAATATGCCCGGCATGAATGGTTATCAAGTCTGCGATCGCCTCAAAGCTTCTCCCACAACCGCCGAAATTCCCATTATCTTCTTGAGTGCCTTAGATGAAGCCAACCACAAATTACAGGCCTTCAAATCCGGTGGACTCGACTACATCACCAAACCCTTCCAAGTCGAAGAAGTTCTAGCCAGAGTAGAACATCAACTTAGCCTCTGTTGTCAACAGAAAAAACTCAAAGAAGAACTGCAAAAACTCAAACAAGAGGTCAACCAACAGCAACAAACCCAACAAAACTTAGAACGGTTAGTCACCCTAGACGAACTCACCCAACTCAGCAACCGTCGCCATTTTAATGATTATCTCCAACAGGAATGGAAACGCTTATTTTCCTTACCTGCCTATAGCAGCAGATATTCCCAAGCCCTATCTTTGATTTTAGCTGATGTCGATTATTTCAAACTTTATAACGATACCTATGGCCATGTGAAGGGAGATCAATGTCTACAAAAAGTTGCTCAAGCCATGCAACGAGTCGTCACCCACTCTGGCGCTTTAGTGGCTCGGTATGGGGGGGAAGAATTTGCCGTTATCTTACCCAATGCATCCTCCGACTACGCCCTACAAGTCGCTGAACTCATTCGCCTAGAAGTCGAAAACCTCAAAATCCCCCATAGTCAATCTAACGTGAGTTCCTATGTTACCGTTAGCTTGGGCGTGGCTTGTCGGTTTCCGGATTCCGATTTATCTCCTGAAGACTTAATTGCCAGTGCCGATCAAGCTCTCTATCATGCCAAACAACAAGGCAGAAATTCTGTCTATCGATAAGCATTAATTGCCGAAAATCCCCAAGTTTATACTGCTATACTCATTCTTATGGCAAATCCTACTCTAGATTCAAAAAACCTTTTAATTGTCGATGATACCCCGGATAACATTCGCTTACTTTCCATGATGTTAGCCGACCAAGGGTATAAAGTCCGTAAAGCGCTCAATGGGGAAATGGCCTTAAATTCTTGTCAGGCTGATCCTCCGGATTTAGTCATTCTGGATATTAAAATGCCGGATTTAGATGGCTATACAGTGTGTGAACGTTTAAAGCTGAATCCAGAGACGGCGGAAATTCCAGTTATTTTTATTAGTGCCCTAGATGATGTCCTCGATAAAGTGAAAGCCTTTCAAGTTGGGGGCGTAGATTATATTAGTAAGCCGTTTCAGTGTGAAGAAGTCTTAGCACGAGTGAGAAATCAATTAACGATTCGGGAATTAACTTTTAAGCTAGAACAAAAAGTAGCAGCTCGAACGGCTGCTTTATTGGGCGCTTTTGAAAGCTTACAAGATACTCAAATTCAGTTGGTACAAAGTGAAAAAATGGCGACCTTGGGACAATTAGTTGCCGGAATTGCCCATGAAATTAATAATCCTTTGGGATTTATTACCAATAATCTGCAATTTGCCCAAGAAGGAGTCGAGAGTTTAATGGAGCATTTGCAGATCTATCAGCAGGAATATCCCCAACCCACAGAAGCAATTGTTGAACACTCAGAACATATTGATTTAGAGTATTTGTTAGAAGATTTGCCTAATCTTCTCGATTCCATTAAAGTTGGTAGCGATCGCATCCAACAATTAAGCGTATCTTTGCGTAAATTCTCCCGTAAAAATAGCGATAAACCTGTAGAATCTGATATCCATGATGGACTCGAAAGCACCCTACTCATCCTCAAACATCGCCTCAAAAGTAATGCCAATCGATCGGAAATTGAAATCATAAAAGAGTATCAAGAATTACCTCAGATTCTCTGTTATCCAGAACAACTCAATCAAGTGTTCATGAATCTGTTAGCCAACAGTATTGATGCTTTAGATGAGCGCTGTGAAAAGCAGGGGGATTCCTCAGCACAAGCATGTCAGATTACCATTGCCACTGAATTTATCAGCGATCGCTCCCAAATCCAAATTCGCATTACCGATAACGGCTTAGGCATTCCCGAAGATATTCAAAGTCAGATTTTTGACTATCAATTCACCACCAAACCCGCCGGAAAAGGCACGGGCATAGGATTAGCGATCGTGCATCAAATTATTCAACGCCATGATGGACTCCTCGAATGCCACTCCACTCCCCAACAAGGAACCACCTTTACCATCAGCCTACCGATTAAAAATCAGATTGACTAAGCCTAAACAACCAAGACTACAGCACTTTCCATTGCGCGACAAACTACAATATAGCAAACCTAAATGAGTTATGTAATGGCTGCCCCTCATCCCCCAGCCCCCTTCGGCTACGCTCAGGGCAAGCCTTCTCCCGCAGGCGCTGCCCTGAGCGTAGCCGAAGGGAGAAGGGGAGTAGAAGTCCCTCTCCCTTGGGAGAGGGATATAGGGAGAGGGCATTTCCAATTGCACAACTCATTTAGACTAGCTATAGAGAATTGGGAAGAAATTGGCTCACACTAAACTGTAATCCTAGTAAATGCTTGGATATTACTTCATCGCCGCGTCGAAATAGCTGTGTATCATAAACACCATCAACCCAGTGACACACAGTAATGGTGGGTTGCTTGGGTTTACCAATATAGCGGTGTCCTCCCAAACCTAGCGGATCGACAATCCAGTATTCGGGAATTCCCATGGCCTCATAATCCTCAAACTTACGGGCGTAATCATCAGGCCAATTCGTGGATACCACCTCTACGACAAGCTTTAGGGAACTTCCCAACGTAATCACTGACTCACGTTCCCAAAGAGGCTCATGGGATAATTCGGCAGGATCAACCACCATCAAATCGGGTTTATAGCCACTTTCAAATCCCAAGGGTTGTATCATCGCTGTATTGGGAATAAAATAAGCCAAATTTTGCCGATCTAGCCATACGTTTACCTTGCGGTTAATTACCCCAACTACTTGTTCATGAAAGCCTGTTGGCTGCATTTCAAAAATTACCCCATCGTGTAACTCATACCGCCCTGTTTCTGGCTTCCAGGTCAGAAAATCTTGAAACGTTGTTAATTGGGGACGTGCTTGTACCATAACCAAATTCTGCTGTATTCGAGTCGCATCAATTCACTGGGGGAGTTTATATAGCAAACCTAAATGAGTTGTGTAATGGCTGCCCCTCATCCCCCAGCCCCTTCTCCCGCAGGAGAAGGGGAGCAGAAGTCCCTCTCCCTTGGGAGAGGGATATAGGGAGAGGGCATTTCCAGTTACACAACTCATTTAGACTAGCTATATTATTCACTGTAATATTGATATTGAAAATGGATGCGAGGGTGTAAAAGCTTCTGTACCGGTTCCCCTCCTTCAAGATGGGATTCTACAATCTCAGAAACATTTTCTGGTTTTACCCGACAATACCAAGTCTCATCGGGTAAAACCCGCACAGTCGGCCCTAGATTACACTGACCTTGACAGCCTACCCCCTCAACTCTAACGGTTTCACTGGCATACTGTTCAAAAGCAGCTAAAACCTCAGCCGATCCTTGCTTACAACAAGATTCATGTTGACAAACCAACACACAGCGACTATTTACTTTTTCTGGAGAAGAATCTAACCCATTACCCATTACCAACACCTTGAGCAACTTTATCGTAGGGTGGGCAGGAGGATAAGCAAGATCATTCAAATTCTACAACTCTACCCATACTATTCCCTATTCCCTATTCCCTATTAGTGATGAATATCCAACGATAAAATATATTGACCTAAATTCAGACGCTCGCACCACAGCTCGTACTCAATTCTCAAGTGTTCCGGTTGCGAATACCCCGTTAAAATCAAACTGCGGGTAAAATTGCGGAGGCGCATTTGTCCCACCTCATGGGCGGATTCTCCAGAGAGCCAATATCGAGATAATCCATACATTCCCTGTTCCCAGAAATGGCGATAACTCAATTTGCCATTGCCCTGCATGGTCATCACCACCCGATAAGGAGAAATCTCTAACCATAATAATCGCGGCGGCCCGGCTAAGGGAATGGTGGGGTCAATTTCTGGGTTACGGTCGTAGAGTCCCGGTTCATTGAGTAAGAGATGAAAGCGGTCTCGATCCTTACGGTATAAGGTGGCAGCAGTTTCCACAAACGAATAAATGGGCAGATCCGTCGAGGAAAAAGACAGACTAACAGGTTTGCGGTGGTTTTTAAGCATATCTATGAAGTGAGAACGACAATTGACAGATCTAAGACAGGTCTAAGAAGTGAACCCCTACCAGCCTGTAACACCATAAGGTATGATTGCGCTACAGAGTCTTAATTTTCACTTATTTTTAGTTTATCTCCATGACTGCTCCGATCGTTAGTCTAAATTTAATTGGCCCTGATGAAGATTTGATCGTGCAACCCCCAACGGCTGGGGTGGCGCTACAGGGCAAGATTCAAGTGCCTGGAGATAAATCGATTTCCCATCGATCGCTCATGTTAGGCAGTTTAGCCCAAGGAGAAACAACGATCGCCGGATTGCTGATTGGAGAAGACCCCCAAAGTACGGCCGCTTGTTTCCGGTCAATGGGCGTAAACATCACAAAACTTAACTCCGAACAGGTTCAGGTGAACGGTTTAGGTGTTGGATCGCTACAGGAACCGACAGATATTTTAGATTGTGGCAATTCTGGAACCACCATGCGCCTGATGTTAGGGATTTTAGCCTCCCATAAAGACTGCTTTTTTAGTGTAACCGGAGATCAGTCCCTGCGATCGCGGCCCATGTCCAGAGTCATCCAACCCCTACAACAAATGGGCGCTCAAATTTGGGGACGCAAAAACAACACCCTCGCCCCCCTAGCGGTACAAGGAACCCAACTTAAACCTATTCACTACCATTCTCCCATTGCCTCGGCCCAAGTCAAATCCTGCATTCTTCTAGCTGGACTGATGGCCGAAGGGGAAACCACCGTTACTGAACCGGCCCTATCCAGAGACCACAGCGAACGCATGTTAGCGGCCTTTGGCGCAACGGTGAAACGAGACCCCGAAACCCATTCGGTCACTGTAGTGGGGCCAGCCCAATTATCGGGTCAATCGATTATTGTTCCTGGGGATATTAGTTCAGCCGCCTTTTGGTTAGTCGCAGGAGCCATTATTCCCGATAGCGACCTAATCATTGAAAATGTCGGCATCAACCCCACCCGCACGGGAATTTTAGAGGTATTAGAGAAAATGGGAGCGAATATCGAATTCCTTAATCAACGGACAGTCACCGGGGAACCGGTAGCGGATTTACGGGTTAAATCCAGCCGTTTACAAGGGTGTGAGATCGGGGGAGAAGTGATTCCCCGCTTAATTGATGAAATTCCCATTTTAGCCGTCGCAGCCGCCTTTGCCGAAGGGAAAACGGTGATTAAAGACGCGGCAGAACTGCGGGTCAAAGAAAGCGATCGCCTGGCCGTCATGGCCTCCGAACTCGGCCGCATGGGAGCCAACATCACCGAACACCCCGACGGCCTAGAAATTATCGGCGGCACAGCCCTCAAAGGAGCCGAAGTAGACAGCCATACCGACCACCGGATCGCCATGAGTTTGGCGATCGCCGCCCTCAACGCCCAAGGACAAACCACCATCCACCGCGCCCAAGCCGCCGCCATCTCCTACCCCACCTTTACCCCCACCCTAGAGGAGTTGCTGGGAGATTGAGGGATAAATAAGGAGGATTGCCTATTGCCTCTTTCCTATTCCCCATTCGCCACTACCAACTGTCCTAAGATAGAATGAAATAGAGGAAACCTAATTAATTTTTCCTGAAACCCCTGGTTTAAACCCATCCCAGAGACATCCCGAAAATTAGCTATTTTCAACCACGGGATTTTTCAGTTAAGCTCTGGGTAACCTGATGTGTCCCTAGTCGCGAATGGACAGTCCAAATCCCACTCTAGAGTTATTGCAACTATTTGTTGAACAAACCCCCGCCGCTGTGGCCCTGTTCGACCGACAAATGCGTTATTTACTCACCAGCGATCGCTGGTTGACTGACTACGGTCTTCGGGATACCCCCCTAAACAACCTCACCTTCTATGACACCTTTCCCCAGTGTCCAGAGCAATGGAAACCTATTCATCAAGAATGTTTACTGGGAAACTATGAAGGGTGTGAAGAACATTATTTTTTCGGAGCAGATGGAAAACTCCAATGGGTGGAATGGGATATTCGCCCCTGGCGCACCCCTTCCGGAGAAATTAATGGTCTGATGATGTTCACCAAAAATATTACTAAACGTAAACGTGCAGAGGCGGCCTGGATGAAAATTGAGAATCGGTTTAACAAACTTACAGCAAATGTCCCTGGAATTATCTGTCAACTCATCCTTAAACCAGAACACCCCATCCAATTCACTTACGTTAGTTTAGGCTGTACCAAAATCTGTGAGCTAGATCCAGATGACCTCCAACAACAGCCCCATCTGTTTGAAGACTTAATTCATCCAGACGATCGCCTAGAATACAAAGCCTCAATCAACAGAGCCATTCAAAACCGCTCCTCTTGGTTTTGGGAAGGGCGCATTATTACCCAATCTGGAGAAATCAAGTGGTTAGCTTGTTCCACCTCTCCCCCAGATGAACAACACTCCATCGAACAGCAGTTCTTAGACGATCTTCCCTATGACGTGACCCCCAACGAATTAATCCTAGATGGCCTATTTATTGAAGTCACAGAACGTAAACAGGCAGAATTGAGTCTTCTGCAACAAGAAACCCAATTAACCGCCCTGTTCAAGGCCATGACCGATCTGATCCTTGTCCTTGACCGCGAAGGACATATCCTAGAAGTCGCCCCAACCAACTCCAAACTTTTGGCTCACGATCGGGTAGAACTCTATGGCATGAAGGTTAACGATCTCATGCCCGCTCAAAATTCTAACCTTCTACTGGCAAACCTACGTCGCTCCTTAGAAACGCAAAAAACCATTGATGTAGAATATTCAATTATCCTAGATGACCAAACCTTTTGGTTAGCAGCTAAAGTTTCCCCCTTAGATATGGATACTGTGGTTTGGGTCGCCCGTGATATTACCCGTCGCAAAGAATCAGAAGGAAAATTAGAACAATATCGAGATAGCCTCGAAGAGCGAGTCGAACAAAGAACAGCAGAACTAGAAGCAGAAGTCAAAGAACGCCAACAAATTGAACAGGCCCTACGCCAGCATGTGCAAATGCTGGATTTAGCCAATGATTCTATTATGATTCTCAACTTAGATGGAACGATTAAATACTGGAATCATGGGGCCCATAAACTCTATGGTTGGACAAAACAACAAGCCCTTAATCAAAATATTCATACCCTCTTGCAAACTGAATTTAGTACCCCTTTACCCACGATTCATCAAGTCCTAGAACAACATGGCTATTGGGAAGGAGAATTACAACAAACTAAGCGAGATGGAACCGCAGTAACCGTCGCTAGTCGATGGACGCTTCAGCGAAATGAGCAGGGCGATCCCGTGGCGCTTTTAGAAATTAACAATGATATTACTTATCGCTTTGAAACTGAGATGGCCTTGCGAAAGAGTGAGGAACTCTATCGGACGTTGGCCCAGAACTTTCCCGATGGTGCGGTCGTGTTGTTCGATCTTAACCTCCGGTTTACCCTTGCTGAAGGTCGAGAGTTAGGGAAATTACGATTGGGGAAAGAACAATTGGAAGGATCAACTCCAGCAGAAGTGTTTCCCTCATCGGTAAGTCAATTGATGGAATATCATTACCAAAATGCTTTAGCTGGACAAACGGAACAGTTTGAAGTGGCTTTGGGAGATCATTTTTATTTATTTCAGACCCTACCGGTCAGAAATGATGAAGGTCAGATTATGGCAGGGATGGCGTTAATGCAGAATATTACCCAGCGTAAGCGTTCTGAGGAAGCCATCCGTAAAAGTGAGGCTCGCTATCGGGAAATGGCTCAACGGGAAGAGTTGATTAACCGTTTGGCTTCTCAAGTCCGCAATTCTTTGAATCTTAACCAGATTTTGGAAATTGCGGTGGTGGAAATTCAGAATTTGTTACGGGTGGATCAGTGTTGGTTTGGTTGGTATCAGTCCCAGGGAATAGAGGAAAAGCAAACGCCGGAAGCGTCTCCCCATGGCTATTTAAATGTGGTGCAAGAGGCTAAAACAGAAACGTTACCATCGGTCTTGGGGTGTTTTCCGGTACAGGCCGACGATCCTCTGTTGAGTAATTTACTCAATTTAGAAATGCTGCAAGTGGATGATGTGTTCAGTCATCAGGATCTGGGAATTCATCAGCTTTATGATAGTCGAGGCTATCGGGCGATCCTGTTTTTACCGATTAAAACGGCTTATGGGGAGTTGGGTTGTGTGAGTTGCGCCCATTTTGATGGCCCCCGTCGCTGGACAGAAGATGAGGTGGAATTGTTACAAACGGTAACGGATCAGTTGGCGATCGCCATTAGCCAAGCCGAACTCTATCGTCAGGCAACCCTGGCCGCTGAAAACGCCGATCGCAAAGCCACAGAACTCGAAGAAACCCTCAGACAACTGCAACGCACCCAAGCTCAACTGATTCAAAGCGAAAAACTCTCTAGTCTCGGTCAAATGGTAGCCGGTGTAGCCCATGAAATTAATAATCCGGTTAACTTTATTTATGGTAATTTAGTTCCCGCCAGAGATTACACGGCAGATATTCTCGGACTCTTACAACTGTATCAAGAAACCTATCCTGAGCCAGCCGAGCTGATTGAAGAAGAAATTGAAGCCATCGATCTAGAGTTTATCAGTGACGATTTGCCCCGCCTCCTAGACTCCATGCAAGTGGGAGCCGAGCGGATTCGGGAAATTGTTCTTTCCCTGCGGAACTTCTCCCGTCTTGATGAAGCCGAGATGAAAAAGGTGGATCTCCATGAAGGTATCGATAGCACCTTAATGATTCTGCAAAATCGCTTAAAAGCGAAAGGCGATCGCCCAGGGGTCGAAGTGAGCAAAAACTATGGTCAATTACCCAAAATTAATTGCTACCCCGGACAACTGAACCAGGTGTTCATGAACTTACTCAGTAACGCCATTGATGCCTTAGAAGAACATAGCATCCCTGAGCCAAAAATTACGATTACGACCGAACTCATCAATAACAATCAAGCCATTATCCGGCTGGCCGATAATGGGCCAGGCGTTCCCGAAAAAGTCCGCCAACGGCTGTTTGATCCCTTTTTTACAACCAAACCTGTCGGCAAAGGAACCGGATTAGGGCTGGCTATTAGTTATCAAATTATTGTGGAAAAACACCAGGGACAACTCAGTTGTATTTCTGAAGTCGGTCAGGGCGCAACGTTTATGATTCAAATTCCAGTCGTTTCCCGTTAAATACAGCCAGCGATCTAGCCGAAGAAACTGCTGTAAGAAGCGGGCAAGATGCCCGCACTTCTAACAACTTTGCTCCTGAATTAGGGTTATTTTTTCGGACTGGATATCACTTAGCGATCGACCGATCCCATAATGATATCGATGCTACCGAGAATCGCCATAATATCGGCAACTTTCATACCGCGCAACAAATGGGGCAGAATTTGCAGATTATTAAAATCAGCAGCCCGAATCTTAAAGCGCCAAGGGAAAATATCATCACATCCCTGAATAAATACACCCAGTTCTCCTTTTCCAGACTCTAGGCGAACATAATGTTCTCCAGAGGGAATTTTGAACGTTGGTGCTAATTTTTTACCCAAAAATTGATAATCAAAGCCATTCCATTCAGATTTTGGCCCCCCGGCCATCCGTTTGGCTTCTAGGTTCTCGTAGGGGCCGCCGGGTAATCCTTTCAAGGCTTGGCGAATAATCTTAACCGATTCTCGCATTTCCCGAATCCGCACCAGATACCGAGCAAAGCAGTCGCCAGCCGTTTCCCATTGGACTTCCCAATCGAAGTCATCGTAGCATTCATAGTGGTCTACTTTGCGTAAATCCCACTTTACACCCGAACCCCGTAACATGGGGCCAGAGAGTCCCCAGTTAATGGCTTCTTCGCGGGAAATTGTGCCAATCCCTTCAATCCGACGGCGGAAAATGGGGTTATTGGTAATCAGCTTTTCATATTCATCCACTTTGGGATCGAAGTAGTCGCAAAAGTCGATGCATTTATCAACCCAACCATAGGGGAGGTCGGCGGCTACGCCACCCATGCGAAAATAGTTGTTGTTAATCAGCCGTTGTCCGGTGGCGGCTTCCCAGAGGTCATAAATGAGTTCTCGTTCGCGAAAGATGTAGAAGAAGGGCGTTTGAGCGCCCACATCAGCGAGGAAGGGGCCGAGCCACAGGAGGTGGTTGGCAATGCGGTTGAGTTCGAGCATAATCACCCGAATATAGCTCGCACGCTTGGGGACTTCGATCCCGGCTAGTTGTTCGGGAGCGTTAACGGTGATGGCTTCATTAAACATCCCTGCTGCATAGTCCCAACGGCTAACATAGGGGACAAACATGATGTTGGTGCGGTTTTCGGCGATCTTTTCCATACCCCGATGGAGATAACCGATGACTGGTTCGCAGTCAATTACGTCTTCTCCGTCGAGGGTGACGATTAACCGCAAAACTCCGTGCATGGAGGGATGATGCGGCCCCATGTTGATAACCATTGGGTCGGTTTTGGTCTCAATCCTAGTCATAGGCCTTGGTGTTAGAGGTATGGTTTGGTTACGTCTTTTTAATTCTATGATGAAGTCGCGAAAGAAGAAGATTACGGTTTATTTGACCACCGAGAATGAGGAGTTATTGGATGAGTATCGCCAAAGTCAGGGCAAAATCCAGTATAGTCGGGCGGTTAATGAGATTTTGGGGGAGTATTTTGAGCAGCAGGATGGGGAGGTGGTGGAGGAGCGGTTATTGGGGGTGGAGGAGCGATTATTTGAGTTAGAGCAGGAGTTGACCCAACTGAGGCGTTCCCCAGATTATGGTCAGGAGATGGAGCAATTGCGATCGCAAATTACGGAATTAACCGAGCGCTGCGATCGCCTGATCGCCATCAATAACCAGCAAAAACAAGCTCTCTTGAACGCTCAACATCGAGAGCGTCAGTTTTGCCAGCAGTTATCCCAAACCCTGGAAACGGTTCAAACCCAGGGGACAGCGCCCTCTGATGCTCCAAAGACTACTGAACCGGAAGATGAAGGGTTTGATATTTTAGATGCGGAACTGGTCGATAACTCGGCAGAGGATCTCTTACACAAGTTATCCCAAGAGCTGGGGTTGATTTGAACCGAGGAGAGGGCAGGACATTTATCCCATATTTGGCTCTTACTCGATTTTACGAGTATAATTTAAGCGTTAATTCATGATTGTTACCCCCAATTTGGCTGAGTCTCTAAGGGCCAAACTCAAATTAAAGCACTCATGGATTGATTGAGGGTTAACTGCACTGGCTTTGATCTATTATGTCCTCAGAATTTAATCAGGAGCAAGAACGAATAGCTGCCCTTGAGTCTCAAAACCAAGACCTACAAGCTGCTCTAGCTCAAGTGACTCAATGTTGGCAAGACACCGTTGAGGAACTACAAACGGTTAAAGCCGATTTAGAGCGTCTACACAGATATCAATCTGAGTCCGAAAAGTTTTTACATTTAGCGATTAACCATATTCCCGAACCCATCTTCTGGAAAGATCGGGATTCTGTATTTCTGGGCTGTAATCAATATTTTGCCAACTTTGCTGGTTTAACTTCTCCTTCAGAAATTATTGGTAAAACGGATTATGATTTACCTTGGCAACGAGAAGAAACGGAAAAATATCGAGCCGACGATCGCCGGGTTATGGAATCCGATACCCCAGAATTAAAGTTTGTGGAATCGATTCAACAACAAGATGGAAACCATCATTGGGTGGAAACTAATAAAGTTCCGTTGCACGATCGTTCTGGGGAAGTGGTGGGTATTTTAGGAACATTTATTGATATTACCGATCGAGTGATTGCCGAGCAAAATCTGCAAAAACTGAATCAAGATCTGGAACAAGAAGTTACGGATCGAACTCAAAAGTTACAAGCGACGGAAGCTCGATTACAACGGTTAGCCGATAATCTGCCTGGATTGATTTTCCAATTTCGGATGGAAAGGGATGGGACTCCCTCCTTTCCCTATGTTTCTGAAGGGTGTCGAGATTTGTATGGACTCGATCCGGAAAACTTTATCCAATCGTTTGATTGGGTTCATCCTACAGATTTACCGTTGCTAAAACAAGCGATCGAGAAATCGAGACAATCCCTAAAAGGATTTCAGCATGAACATCGGATTATTACTCCCCAGGGGGAGGTGAAGTGGGTACAGGTGATTTCGCGACCGGAAAAACAGCCAGATGGGGCAGTCGTCTGGGATGGGATGATTATTGACATTGGCGATCGCAAGCAAACTGAAGAGCGTTTACGTCAACAGGAAGCCCAATACCGGCAAATTTTTGAAACGGTCACTGATGGATTAGCCATTGTCGATCTAGAGGCTGGAAAGCTCGTGCAAATTAATCGGGCATTTCACCAGATGCATGATTATGAGTATGAAGAATTTATGCAATTATCCATGGCTGACTTTATTCACCCCCAGGCTTTGCCTTTATTTGCCAATTTCCTCTCGGAAATTAAAGCTGGGCGCTCTTTTACTTGTCTGGGAATGAATGTCGATCGCCACGGTCATCTGATTGAAGTCGAAGTTAAAGGGATTCCCTATCCTTACCAAGACAAAACCCATGCTTTAGCTATCCTGCGAGATGTGAGCGATCGCAAGCGTCAAGAACGCGCTCTGCAATCGATTGTGGAAGGAACAGCTTCCCAAACGGGAGAAGGTTTTTTTCAATCTTGTGTTAAATTTATTGCCCTATCTCTACAGGTGGCTTATGCTTTTATTGTTGAAGTAACCGATGAAGAGAATCAACTCTCAGGCAATGTCCTAGCGGCTTGGGAGCAATCAGATTTTGGAGAAACCTTTGCATATGAGCTTCAAGGGACTCCCTGTATTAATGTGGTGCAAAATAAAACCATGTGTCGTTATACCCAGGATCTCCAGTCCCGATTTCCTGGCGATCGCTACTTGATAGAGATTGAAGCAGAAAGTTATGTGGGGATACCCATCTTAAATCCCCAAGAAGAATTACTAGGGTTTATTGCCGTTTTGGATACTAAACCCATGGAAACCGATCTAGACTGGCAGGCTTCCATTTTAGAGATTTTTGCCGCACGAGCAGGAGCAGAAATAGAAAGAATACGAGCTGAAAACGCCTTGCGCCAGAAAGAAGCCCTCTTACAAATGACCCTAGAGGCGGGCAAAATGGGCTGTTGGAGTTGGAATCGTTACACTAATGATGTGATGTGGTCGGATGGAGTCGAAGGGATTTTAGGGTTACCTCCAGGCTCGTTTCAGGGCCGGTTTGAAGACTATGTTGGCTTGATTCACCCAGAGGATCGAGACTCAGTGTTGTCTGTAATTGAAGAAACTTTAGAGAAAGAGGAAGAATTTAGTATTGAACACCGTATTGTCAGTGCAGAGGGTAAAATCCAATGGTTGCGCTCAATTGGGGAAACTTGGCGCAATGAGCAGGGGGAGGCGATCGGATTATTGGGATCGGTACTTAATGATACCCATCGTAAGATGGCGGAGATTGCCCTGACCAAATCTGCTCAACGGATTGAAAAACAGGCCCAACGAGCTGAATTACTCAATCAAATTGCCAATCAAATCCGCACGTCCCTGGATCTCGACCAGATTCTCCAAACTACGGTACACGAAATTCAACAGTTTTTAGAAGTCGATCGCACTCATTTTGCCTGGTATGTGGAAGAAGCCGATCGAGCCTATTGGGATATCGTTTCTGAAGTCACCATTGAAGGTCTACCCAGTTTTGTGGGTAAACATCCGGTGGATAATTTTGGCCCCCTATCGGAGCTATTGTTATCTCGGAAAATTGTCCAACTCGATGATATTTCTACGGTTGAAGACCAAGAAACCCAAGAGATATTAATGGCTCTAGGCAATCAGTCTATGCTGGTTCTGCCGATCGCCACCGAATTAGAACAGTTTGGGATTATTGCCTGTATCCAGACTCAACGGGTGCGGCCTTGGCGCACTCATGAGGTGGATTTTCTCGAAGCTGTAGTCGCTCAAGTGGCGATCGCCCTTCAACAAGCTGATTTACTCTGGCAAAGTCAAAGCCGTGCCCAAGAACTCGAACGGCTTTTAGAGCAACTCAAATGGACGCAAACTCAGTTAATTCAAAGTGAAAAAATGTCAGGTTTAGGGCAAATGGTAGCGGGAGTTGCCCACGAAATTAACAATCCGGTTAATTTTATTCATGGCAATATTTCCCATGCCCAAACCTATAGCCAAGATTTAATGAATTTGGTGAAGCTGTATCAACAGTATTATCCTCAGCCCCATCCAGACATTCAAGCAGAAATTGAAGTAATTGATTTAGAGTTTATTCAGGAAGATTGCCAGAAAATTTTCCATTCAATGAAAGTGGGAACCCATCGAATTCGGGAAATTGTCCAATCTTTACGCACCTTTTCTCGTTTGGATGAGTCAGAACTGAAAGCGGTAGATTTGCATGAAGGAATTGAGAGTACCCTCAGTATCTTAAACCCTCGCCTACGGGCAATGAGTTGGCGGTCAGAAATTGAGGTGATTAAAGATTATGGTCAATTGCCTCTAGTGGAATGTTATGCCAGACAACTCAATCAGGTGTTTATGAATATTTTAGGCAATGCGCTCGATGCTTTAGAAGAGAAAGAACGCCATCTGCCATCAGAGAAGAGCGCTAGGAATAAGATTTGGATTGAAACTAGGGACATGGGGCGAAATGTGGTGATTCAGATTACAGATAATGGACTGGGGATGAGTAAGGAAACTCAAAGAAAGCTTTTTGACCCGTTTTATACGACTAAACCGGTGGGGAAAGGAACGGGTTTAGGGCTATCGATTAGCTATCAAATTATTACGGAAAAACATGGGGGTTCTCTCTCTTGTCTCTCTGTGCCTGGAGAAACAACATTTAAGATAGAAATCCCGATTGTGCATCAAAAATAAGCGCTAAATTGATGCTAGAATTTTTTCAGCTACTCCATCTAAAATCGGCATCACGGATAAGCGGTTGCCTCGTTTAACCACTAACAGCTCTTCTGGAGAAAATTGCTGTTTTAAGTCTGTAGTGGAGATGAGGCGGTGAAAGTGTTGAATAAATTCAATTTCTACGGTTTGCCAACGGGGATTTTCTGGTGTAGCTTTGGGGTCATAATGCTTATCTTGGGGATCGAATTGGGTCGGATCAACCACATTTTCCCGAATCACTTGGGCTAGTCCAACAATTCCTGGAGGTTTGGCGTTGGAGTGATAAATAAAGGCGTAATCACCGATTTTCATCTCTCGCAGGAAGTTTCTGGCTTGATAGTTGCGTACTCCATCCCAAAGGGTGGTGCGATCGCGCTCTAAATCCGTAATACTATAATCTGTGGGTTCTGATTTTAACAACCAATAAGCCATGAAAGATCGCAATTTTAACTCATTCTAGAGCAAGTTTACCATGGTTGATAGGCGATCGCCTTTTCCTCAGACTCTAAGTTTGCCCATTCCTAAGTTGATTGTCTATAATGAAACCATCAGGACTCTCACCTTAATCCCATGTCAAAATCCCCAGAAAAGCCCAAGGGATGCGGATGCTCTAGCATTCCTATTTCCGTAATTATTCTCTGTTTAGGACTAGGCTATGGGTTATTTACGCAACGTCACCGTTTACCTATCGACCAAGTTTTACCCCACATCAAAACTGCCCTGGTCGCCCTCAATATACCTATCCCAGAATCTACTCCAGAACCCTCTATCAGCCCTTCTATACTGCCTTCACCTGCCCCCACGACTCCCTCCCCAAAACCCTCTCTGAGTCCCTCCCCAACTGCAAATAAACCCACCCCAGAGCGATCGGTTAGTCCCTCTCCGACTCCAGAATTGGTGGCTGCATCTCCTTCCCCTTCCCCAACTCAGAAATCCGAGCAAACCCCTGCAATTCGCGGCATTTACCTGAGTCGATATCTGGCAACTGCCAACGCGAGTGAACGGACTATTCGCGATCGCGTGCGCTACTATAAAAGCCAAGGCATTAATACCATCATCCATGGGGTTTGGGGCAATGGTTGCACCATGTACAAAAGTGAAGTCATGAAGCAAAAATTAGGATATGAAAGTTGTCCTAACCAATTTCAAGATCAATGGATTGATTGGATGATTGATGAAGCCCATAAACAAGGAATGGAAGTCCATGCTTATTTCGAGAAAGGGATTAAAATTGATGAAGATAGCCCCATTTTTGATTTAGCCATAGATCGGCGTTGGATTGTGGCAGGAGTGGATAAAACCCATCAGGGAATCGATCATTATGTGCTAGATGTGGCAGTTCCTGAAGTCGCTTCTCTGTTAACTGAGGTTTTAGTGGAGTTTGTGCAGAAATACCCAGAAGTGGATGCCGTGCAATGGGATGATTATCTAGGCTATCATGCCGAACTCCCCGGCAAGAGCGATCGCACACAAAAACTAACTGATTTTGTCCAAAATATGATCGCCCAAATGAAAGAGGCTAATCCTAACGTAAGCTTTGATATTTGTCATCATAATCCCTATTGGGCGAAAACCTATTTTGATGCAGATTGGGAAAATTGGGATGTGGATCGGGTATTTATCCAAGTGTACAATATGGATAACTTCCAAGATGAGTTGAAGTATGTAACGGCCAATGATGGAATTGCGATTACCGAGCGACAATTTGACTATTTGCCTCAATTAGTGAATAATCCAGAAATCGATAGTATTTTACTCTTTCCCTTGGAAAAACCAGATAAAATGGCAGCAACTTATCATCAGTTGATCTCAGGGAATCGGGAATAGAGTTGTTTTAGATGGCAAAAGATAAAGGAGTGCGAGCATCTTGCTCGCAGGTTGATCATAAAGGAGTGCGAGCATCTTGCTCGCTAGTTGATCATAAAGGAGTGCGAGTATCTAATTTTCCTTGTCCTTCTAGCGAGCGAGACGCTCGCATTCCTTAAGCATTACAGCGCGAAGCGCTGCTATGAGGTACATTGTTGATTCATAGATTTGAGTTGTCATTGCGACCGCAGGGAAGCATTCGCGCTTCGCGTTTCGCGTTTCACGCAAGCTTCGCTTTTCATGTCCGCGAAGCGGAAACGCTAAGATTTGGGGATTGTGCGATTGCTTCATTCCACTGCGTTCCATTCGCAATGACTTATCTGAATAAGACTGTACTCCGTTACAGCGCTTTGCGCTGTAAATGAGCTGTATCCCAGAATCATCTAAGGATTTGGGGGAAACTGGGATAACCAATCTTCTCCAATTCTTAAGGTTAAATCGGATCTAAGATCTCCCGTAGATGCAGCTTCTAAACTCCCTAAACCTAACTCTTCTAAGAGAATTTTTCCGCCTTTTATATCCCCTTTTTGGACAACGACTTGAGTGGTTCTGAGGGGATGGGGCCAATCGGGGATAAAGTAGAGGTCATAATAGCCTTTGGATTCTAAATAATCGGCGACTTGATTGGCTAATTGGGGTTGGGTGGTGGCGTTTTGAATGGCAATTTTGAGGGTTTTGGGATCTCGACCGGTGGAGACGCTATAATCGGGGGTATCCCAAACGTTTCCCATCCAAAACTGATTAAAATATTCTCGGAGGATGCGATCGCGGCCATCGTCGTCCATAATCCAATAACTGGTATTCTCGAAGGGGGAGAATTGGGAAGAACCGGGAAGCATGACCATTTTTAGGGCATCTTTGTCCATTTTCAGGGTAAACTGCATGAGGGCAATCCTCTCTTCTGGACTCAGGTTGGTATCGATATAGGGTTCCATAATTCTCAGCACTTGCGGAAGTCGGGGAATGACCACAGGATTTTTGAGTCGTTGCTCGATGGCTTTCAGGAGTAATTGTTGACGCTGCACCCTTCCAATATCACCGAGAGCATCCCCCCGAAAGTGAACAAAATCTTCCGCTTGTTGACCGTTTAGGGTTTGCCATCCGGGAAGCAATTCAATGGTTAAGCCTTGGGTATAATCGATGTAGGACATGGGTTTGGGGACATAAACCTCTAGTCCTCCGAGGCGATCGACTAATTCGGTTAAAGCTCCTCTTTGAATGCGAATATAGCGATCGATCTCAATTCCCCTGAGCAGGTTTTCAATGGCGTTAATGGTGACTTCTGGGCCCCCTAAAAAGTTGACTTCATTAATTTTGCGTGTTCCGAATTGGGGGACTTGAACTTGGGTATCCCTGGGAATGGAGAGCAGGTTAAGGGTTTGGGTTTTGGGGTCAATTCGCAACAGGAGCAGGGTATCACTACGACCGCTAAAACCCGGACTCGATCCGCGATCGACTCCCATGATTAACAGATTCATCGATCGCGTGAGACGATATTGAAAAGGATACCCCAAATTAACCAGAGGCCCTTGTTCCTGCGGTTCTTCCTGCACCATGGTAATCAGTTGTTTGGGGACTAACAAAGCGGCGATCGCCCCCAATGTAGCGGAGATTAAGGCAGTGATAATAATTACATAGCACCAGAATAACACCTGATTGGCTTGGATTACCCTAGAGCCATTCCATGAACCTTTGCGAGAAGAATAGTCAATCAGTCCAGACAAGTCCGTGAACCTATACACTCAACGATCAAAGGCTATTGTGACACAGAGCTACACCGACTTAGGATATTGTTATAAATTCTCTCAAAAGTGAATCTAGATGCAAGTCACCCCCACTCGCAGTTAAGGGTTGATGGGAACTCAAGGCTAGGGATGAAAGGGAAGAACCATGATAGCAGGATCTTACCCAAATCCTTCTACTCTGAATCCCTTTGAAAATCCACCTTATCATACAAATCCCCTAGGGAAATTTCGCCAGGAATGCGCTCAAACTCGATGATCGATTCTGGTTGATTGTATTCTGATAACACCCATTGATTCGATTCAGTGCGATAATAATGCTCCACTTGCATCGTATATTGATCGATTAACAGATATTCTTGTAAGCTAGGAATAGTGCGATAAGCTTGGAATTTTTGACCGCGATCGTATCCTTGGGTAGACTTCGATAAAACTTCAGCAATAAAAATTGGATTAGTAAGGGTATCTTTCCGTCCTTCTTGTAATTGTAATTCTCCCTGAATAACCATCACATCCGGATAAGTATAGATCCGTTTTTCGGGAATCCACAAACGCTGATCAGTCACAAAGACATCATAAGGCTGACGTTTGAGAGAAAAATAGAGAGTTGCTCCCAAACTCATGGCAATCCTGTTATGATTTGGCATTGCACCGGTCATTAGAATAATCTCCCCATCAATATATTCATGTCGTTCATCACTATTCACTTCTTGCTCTAGATACTCTTCGGGAGTATAGGTTTTAGTTTTTTCTACTTGCATCACCATAGGGGAAAAATCTCCGATCTTTGGAGCAATTGTTGTGAGCTTACGGCACTTCGCGCAGTAATGGGGAATGGGTAATAGCAAAACTGCTGTATCTCTAGATTGTAACAGCAAGATCTACATGAGATAAAAACACTCAAGACGGTAGGACTGAAATTTCCTGGAATAACTAATATTTCACAATTTTTAATTTTTAATTTTTAATTTTTAATTGTAATGCTACCATAGCCACAGTTGAACCTTGCAACCTTTAGGAGTTCTGCACCATGTCTCATACCGTTGTGCCTGTGATTTTAGCTGGGGGAAAAGGCGAACGCTTTTGGCCCCTGAGTCGCAAACATCGGCCTAAGCAGTTTCTAAGCTTAGATGGCACGGGTTCGAGTCTATTGCAGACCACCGCCGATCGCCTGGTTCAACTGGCCCCCGGTTGGGATAAACTGTGGATCTGCACCTCTAGCCAACTCGCAGAAGGCGTGCAAGAACAGTTACCCCAACTGCCTCCAGAAAACCTGCTGGCAGAACCGGAAGGTCGGGATACCGCGCCAGCAGTGGCTTGGACAACTCTGGAAATTGCTAAACGCTATGGTGAAGATGCGGTGATTGGCTTTTTCCCCGCAGATCATTGGATTGGAGATTATCCCGCCTTTGAGAAAACCATTCAAGCAGCCGTGGAACTGGCAGCCACAGAAGAAGCAATTGTTACCCTAGGAATTAAACCCGCCTATCCCTCCACCGGCTACGGCTATATCGAACAGGGAGAAACCAAAGGCAGCTATCTAGATTTACCGGTGTATCGGGTGCAACGCTTCACCGAAAAACCCGACCTCACCACCGCCGAACAGTTCATCGCTCAGGGTAACTTTAGCTGGAATAGTGGCATGTTCATCTTCCGCGCTGGGGTGGTGTTGCGGGAACTCGCTACCCATGCGCCAGAAATTTTAACCCCTCTGCAAAACCAGGGTAAAGCCGCCTATGGAGAATTACCGAAGATTTCCATCGACTATGCCTTAATGGAGAAAACCCAACTGGCCTACATTTTACCGGCTGATTTTGGCTGGGATGACCTGGGAGACTGGAACGCCATGGCGCGTCTGTTGCAAGGAGAGCAGCCGAATTTAGAGCTAGGGAACCATGTCAGCCTGGATACTGAAGGGGCGATCGTCTATGATCAAGACCCAGAAGGTCTAGTCGTGACTATTGGCTTAGAAGATATTGTGATTGTGCGGGATGGAAATGCCACCTTAATTGTTAAGAAAGATCGCACCCAAGACATTAAGAAAGTGTTGGGACTGCTGAAAGAGAATCCCAAATATCAGAACTTGCTTTAAAACTAGAGGGAGAACCCTTGCGGAAAAGACAAATATCTCGCTCCCTAGAGAAAGGCAGCGAGCAAGATGCTCGCACTCCTTACCCCCTATTTCGCTTTCTTTGCTACTCCAGAAATATGAGGACTCACAATAGGCAATGACAGGCGAAAGTGCTGATAATTGACTGACTCGAATCCAGCATTTTCCAAAGCAGTCCAAGTGCTGCGGTTAGGATGACAATTATCAAACATCACTTTCCAAACCGGTGCAATCCCATCTTGAATGCGGCGCGTCCAAGTACAGCAGTCGGCGGCAACATGCTCTAAAAAGATGAAACTTCCACCGGGTTTAAGAATGCGGTGAATTTCTTGTAAACTGCGATCGAGATTCTGAACCGAACATAACACATGAGTGCTAACAACACTATCAATAGTATGGTCTTTGAACGGCAATTCTTCCGCCGTCCCTTGGCACAGTTCAATATTTTTAATCCCCCGATCGCCCGCTTCCTGTTCGAGATACGGGTGCATAAAGGGATTCGGTTCAACCCCTATCCACTCAATCTCTTTAGGATAATAAGCAAGGTTCGCGCCCGCACCTGGGCCGATTTCTAACACCTTTCCTTGCAGCGACCCCAACAAGGCTTGTTTCAGTTCTGCCAGGGTCGAATAACTGGGATTATCGATCAGAGCGATCGCGCTATTATCCGTTGAATTAGCCTTCGACATTCCCCAAGCAAACAGGCGCTTTTGAACTTGAGATAAACTTGAAATTTGCATGATTGCTGTCTCTTAACTCCAACCGCTCATTCTGGCCATCACTGCTGCTAACAGGGGCAAGACGGTAAAACCAGCCAACTCCCCCATTCCCCCACAGAGGGCGCATTCATGTCCGCGATCGCCCAAAGCGCTTCACCAGCCTACACCCGTGAGAGAGAGGGCTAAAGTTATGATTGTAAATCATTGTAGCTAGTAGGGTGGGCAGGAGGATAAGCGACATCATTCAACTTCTACAGGCAAACCCTACCCACCTTAACCCGATAGGGTCTAATCTCAAATCCTTTCAATGTTTGTTTACCACAAGTGAGCCAATTCATGATAGATCGCAATCCCAAACTGCCGACAACCATCAATCCTCGTACTCTGGTTGCCTTTGTATCGGCGATCGCCTGCTTAGGGGTAACCGGGTGTACGACGCAAGTTCAATCGGAACCTCCAACGGCAATCCCCATGGAGGAAGTAGCTCCTGCCGAGTCTGCAACAGAAACCGCATCTGCCGGTAATCCAGAAGTTCAGGGGGTCAGGGTGGTGGAGAATCTAGAACATCCCTGGGGTCTAGCCTGGCTGCCCGATGGTTCCATACTGATTACGGAGCGATCGGGAAGATTGCGTATTGTCCGAGAGGGTGTACTCGATCCTACACCCATTCCCGGAGTAGGAGAAGTGTTTGCCCAGAGCCAAGGCGGACTGCTCGATATCGCCTTACATCCGGACTTTGCAGACAACCGTCTGGTTTACTTCTCCTATGCCCACGGAACCTCTTCAAGTAACCGCACCCGCATCGCACGAGCCACCTTTGATGGCAGTTCCCTCAGCAATTGGCAGGTCATTTTTGAAGTGTCCCAAACCAAATCTAGAGGACAGCATTTTGGCTCCCGTCTGCTCTGGTTGCCTGACGGCACGCTGTTAGCCTCCATTGGTGATGGGGGGAATCCGCCGGTGGAACTTGATGGGGAATTTATCCGCCAACAAGCCCAGAACCTCGGCAGTCATTTGGGCAAGGTTATCCGCATCAATGATGATGGCTCGATTCCATCGGATAACCCTTTTGTCAACAATGCCGAGGCAGCCCCAGAAGTTTGGAGCTATGGCCATCGTAATATTCAAGGACTGGCCTATGATGCTGTCTCCAACCGGGTTTGGGCCACGGAGCATGGCGCGAGGGGAGGAGATGAGGTGAATTGGGTTGAAGCCGGTGAAAACTATGGCTGGCCCGTGGCCACCCACAGTCGGGAATATTCCGGCGGGCTGATTTCTCCAGAAACCTCCCTACCGGGGATGGTAGACCCTAAAGTGATCTGGACTCCCTCCATTGCTCCCTCTGGGCTGGCGGTTTATTCGGGGACGATCTTTCCCCAGTGGCAAGGTAACCTGTTTGCTGGGGGTTTGGTGTCTCAAGATGTGCGCCGCATCGAGCTGGACGAGTCTGGAAATGTGTTAAACGAAACGTCGATCGCGATCGGTCAGCGAGTACGGGATGTGCGACAAGGCCCGGATGGGATGCTCTATGTGCTGACGGACGCACCGAACGGCCAGCTCATCCGCCTAGAGCCGGTTAACCGCTAAGGCTGGTTAAGGGTTGAAGGGTTGGCGATCGCTAATCCTTTGAATACAATCCCCTTAAAGAATAGTATTTAAAGTCAATGTAACTCAACCTAACTCATGCCACATTTAATTACGAATCGTGCCCGACAACATAATTTGATAAAAGACTACCCTGCCGGACACCTCCATTTTGCTTGGGAATCAATCAATGCCATTCTTTACCTTGTAGGTGGATTAGCTTTTATTGTGGGCAGTGTTTTCTTTTTGCCAGTCTATGAAAGACTAGCCAACACGGGAGTATGGATTTATCTTTTTGGATCTTTCCTCTATTTGATTGTTACCCTTCATGATTTGCTTGAATCCATGAATCATTTGAGAAGCCAGAACCCTGTGAAGGTGATGGATTTATGTGAGTTTTTTTCAGCTATGGTCTACCTCTGGAAAATTGTAGATCCACCAATCAAAGTTGAATTATTCACCTATATGGCTTGGGAATATATTGTAGGGAGTTTCCTCTTTTTTACAGGTGGAATATTCAACTATTATAGAATTTTCAAAGTGACAAAGCACTACCAGAAAATCGCTTTTATGACAGGAATGTAATGAAAAATGCTGGAGCTAAAGTGATCTGGACTCCCTCCATTGCTCCCTCTGGTTTGACGGTGTATTCAGGGACGCTCTTTCCCCAGTGGCAAGGTAACCTGTTGGCCTGGGGGTTTGGTCTCTCAAGATGTGCGACAAGGCCCGGATAGGATGCTCTATGTGCTGACGGACGCACCGAACGGCCAGCTCATCCGCCTAGAGCCAGATCACTTTTTGAGTCAGTCGATAAATCTCAATGAATTGACATAAATCCCAGGATTTGCTTTAAAACTGGAATAGTATCCCAATTAATCCCATCATGTTTGCACTCACAAAGACCAGCTCACGCCAACGGGAAATCTTAGAAGTTGTCTTCCGCAACGGTTGGGATTACATCGGAGGTTTACTCAAAGGGGATCAACCCGGCGAACCGAAGTTACCTTCTCCCACCGTCTTACGGAATATTTTGATTGATTTAGGGCCCGTATTTGTAAAGTTAGGACAACTACTCAGTACCCGACCGGACTTACTACCGGGTCGTTATATTACTGCTCTTTCTGCTTTGCAAGCCAATGTGCCCCCGGTTCCTTGGTCACAAGTAGAGGCACAACTGCGGCAAAATTTACCCGTTCCCTTAGAAGAAGCCTTTCCCAGAATTGACCCAGAGGCGATCGCCGCCGGTTCCCTGGGCCAAGTCCATCGTGCTATCCTCAACACGGGACAAGAAGTGGCCTTAAAAGTTCAACGTCCCGGTATTAGTCGCATCGTCGAGCAAGACATGGCTCTCATTAAAGGATTAGCCGAACTTGCTTCCCTCGGAGACTTTGGTCAAGACTACGATTTAGTCGCCCTCGCAGACGAATTTACCAAAGCCTTGCGCGATGAATTGGACTTCACCAAAGAAGGGCATTTCACCACGCAAATGCAAGAAAATTTATCCACCAGTCGCTGGTTTGACCCCAAACAACTCGTTATTCCCCAAGTCTACTGGGACTATACCAGTGAAAAATTGCTGGTTTTAGAATGGTTAGAAGGTAAGCCCCTACTGAGAGCCGACCTGACTCAGTTTGTCACCCCCACCCTATCCGTTGAGCAAAAACGAGACCAAGTAACCAGCATCCTATTCCGGGCCTTCTTTCAACAAATTTATATTAACGGCTTCTTCCATGCCGACCCCCATCCGGGCAATATCTTCTTGCTCAACGATGGTCGAGTTGCCCTGTTAGACTGTGGCATGATTGGACGAGTCGATCCCCGTACTCAACAAATTTTAACCGAAATGTTGTTGGCGATCGTTGATATTGATGCCCAGCGCTGTGCCCAACTCACCCTCGATTTAGCCGAATCCAATCAACCCGTTAATCTCAGTCGGTTAGAAGCCGACTATACGCGGATGCTTCGCAAATACTATAACGTTAATTTGAGCGAAATTAACTTTAGCGAAGTCTTCTACGAAATTCTCGAAATTGCCCGCAACAACAAGATTCGCCTACCCGGTAACATGGGACTCTATGCCAAATCTTTAGCCAACTTAGAAGGAGTCGCCAGAGGCTTTAATCCCCAAGTCAATTTACTTGACCAAATTAAACCCCTAATCACCGATATTTTCCAGCGTCAACTGCTTGGAGACAAACCCATTCAAACCCTGCTCAGAACTGCCCTCGATGTCAAAAGTCTCTCCTTACAGTCTCCTCGTCTCATCGAATTATTTCTAGACCGTTTAACCTCAGAAACCCTCAATTGGAACATCTATGTTAAAGATCTAGAACGTCTGCGGCGCAGTATTGACGACTCCGCTAACCGTCTCTCCTTTAGTATTCTCGTCGGTTCCCTCATTATGGGAGCTGCCATTATTTCCAACAATGCCCAAAGTCCCCAACTTTCCTTACTCAGTGCCGTCTTATTCGGAGCCGCCAGCTTAATTGGCTTATGGCTTGTAGTCAGTATATTAAGGTCAGGACGATTGCGATCTTAAGCGCTTCTGGCGATCGGTATTATCGTAGTGCCGTGACACAGCTAAAAATGTGCATTAGCGTAGGGTGGGTTAGGCGGCTAAAACCTAGACTCTGACAGCAATCTATCAATCCGCCGTAACCCACCATTTTAGGGTTGTCACGGCAGTAGGGTGGGCAGGAGCCTAGGAAAAATGGTTCAAATTATACTAGAATACTCTGCCCACCTTGCTACTATAATCAATTGGATTAAGGTTGAGACACGAGGATACACACACAACCTGTCTAGAATACCCGTATCTGTAGGGGCGAGCGGCCGCTCGCCCCTACAAAAATGTCTCACTGTTAATTGAATCAACTATATATTTTGATTGATTACCCGGACTTGATATCATTCTTAATTAGAATCCCTATAATCGCTCAACCAAGCGATGACTTCTTCTCCTAAACGGACGTTATTTAAGCGATCGATTTCCCGAATACCGGTGGGACTGGTGACATTAATTTCGGTCAGATAGCCGCCAATCACATCTAAGCCGACAAAATAGAGACCATTGTTGCGTAAAATCGGCGCTAAGTGGGCACAAATTTCCTGTTCTCGGTCGGTAATTTCTGTCTTTTCCACTTCGCCACCAACGGCCATATTATTGCGGAATTCTTCGGTTCTAGACACCCGGTTTACTGCGCCAATGGCTTCCCCATTCAGGACAATAATCCGTTTATCTCCCTCCTTGGCTGCGGGTAAAAACTGCTGCACCATTACCGGTAATTTCCCGTTTTGGGTACTGAGTTCGATGAGGGAATTAAAATTGCGATCGCCGCTCTCTAAAATCAGAATCCCTTCCCCCGCTTTGCCTCCCAAGGGTTTCATGATCGCTTTTCCTTGAGTTTCGACAAACTCCCGAATCATGGTTTTATCGGCTGTTACCCTAGTTTCCGGGATAAATTGGGGAAACTGGAGGGCGTACATTTTTTCATTGGCATTTCGTAACCCTTTCGGATTATTGAGAACTAATGTTTTTTGCGGGTCAACATAATCCAAAATATAGGTGGCATACAAATAGGAAATGGTCACGGGGGGATCGGTACGCATCAATACCGCGCCCATTGCTTCTAGGGGGCGAAACTCCGGTTTTCCCACTTCAAACCAGGGATTAGCCGCCACCCAATGGTCGGCTTTTAACTCGACTGGAGTTAAGTGAACGGGGGATAATTTTGCCCACGCTTGACCGGATCTGACTTCTAATTCTTGGGCTTCGGTAATCCAAACTTGGTGACCTAGTTTTTGCGCCGCTTCCATCATGGCGACGCTGGTATCATGGCAGGGGTCAAGGCGGTGAATGGGGTCGATGATAAAGGTTATATCCATGGGTTAATGGGGGAATGGGGGAATGGGGAATGGGGAATGGGGTTAGGTGGAGGGTTCGGAGGATTGGGAAGAGGTTTGGCCGATTTTGGGTTCGGTTCCGGCTAGGAGACGTTCAATATTGCTGCGGTGTCGCCAAATGACGTATAAGCCGCCCATAATGCCGAAGATTTCGTAGGCTAGGGGTTGATGGAAGGCTGCCATGAGTGCGGAAACGGCGATCGCCGCACTCATCGACCCTAATGATACAATTCGCGTGATGGCGATGACGCTGCCAAATACGGCAAAGGTGAGCAAACCGACAGGCCAATAAAGGGCTAACAATACCCCTAAACTGGTGGCGGCTGATTTTCCCCCTTTACTCAAGGATTTTCCTTCGGGTTGATTCCAGATGAGCCAAATGGATAAACTATGACCGAACAGGGCTAAAAATCCGGCTAACACCACCATGGAATCACTCTGCTCACTGAGCGGAGTCGAAGTGAGCCAATGCCATTGATAGGCAAAGCGCACCAGAAAAATCGCGGCTACTCCTTTGAGGATATCCACGAAAAGCACCGTCAAAGCCGCCCCTTTTCCCACTGTTCGCAACACATTGGTTGCTCCGGTAGAACCCGAACCGGACTCGCGGATATCAATCCCTTTAAGAGCTTGGGTTAACCAATATCCGGTGGGAATTGAACCCAACAAATAAGCCCCAATCAACAGACTAACGGCGATCGCCCCTTCCATACTTTTACCTCTCAATTCCTCTAAATTCTCAGCTCTGGCAAGCCCTCATCCCCTAACCCCTTCTCCCCACGTGAGAAGGGGGAAAGTCCCTCTCGGAGTGGGAGAGGGATTTAGGGAGAGGGCAACTTACCAATTATCAATCATCGGCGGTGCATCTGGATTGGGTGCAAACGCCAACCACAGGGGAAATTGCAACATGGACACGCTCACCTTATCCTCAGACTCATCAATAATAATCAAAGGGATTTGCTTCTGTTGGGTAATGCGCTCTGCTTTTGCCGCTAAGGGTTCCGGCGCTTCAAACATGGTAATCCCTCTCTCCGAGCTAAAATCCATGCGCGAAATGCCCAAACAATCCTGTAAACCCCGTCGCCATTCGCCTAAGCGCTCCGGAGTATTGACTAAAATCAATGGCCTAATGCGATCGCCATACAAACTATAGGTCACCGAAATCACCGCCGAGGATACCAAAATATTTTGTAGACGAGACCCCATGGTACGCACTGCACCCCGTCCCCCTTGGGTAAAAAACCACTGGGATACCCGTTCTGCGTGGATGGGTTCAAACGTGCGTCGCAATTGCCAAGCGGGGCCATAATAATCGGGACGGGTGCGATACTGATCCAACAGATGGCGAATTTTCCGCACTTGATCGGTAAACTTGGATTTAGCAAATTGGGGATTTTCCAGTTCTGGGGGGCGTTCCGGTTCTCGACGGGAACGCATCATGGGCACATCTACTGGGGTGATTGGCTCGCGATCCTCTGGCGCTAACTCTATATTTTCCGCCGCACTCGCCAAATCCTGCAAGCTACCCACCAAATAATCCTTAAATCCCTGAACCCGGATGGCGAGATCCTGGGAAACTCCAGCAAAGCTTGTCCGCATTTCCGCCCGGATGCGCTCTGCTCGTCTTTCCAGCTTTTCGATGGTTACTTCTAGCTTCTGTTTGCGATGCTCTAACTCGCTTAAACCCGCTTTTACCAATTGTCCCATCGCTGCTTGCTGGCTGTCGAGTTGCTCTTGCAAGGTTGCCGCTTCCTGTCGCAGTTGCTCCACCTGATTTTGCAGCGCTTGCTCTGTAAAGCGCAGCTCATCAATCCGCGCTTGCCATTCATCCACCTCTTCATCCCTGGGGGGTTCCGAGTCTCGATCCTCCACTCCTTCATCCCGATCTCGTCCTCCCTCTGTGGCAGCGATTTCTTCACGGGGTTCGGGATGATCGGGGGTTTTGGTATCGAGCTGAAGGGGGAGTAAGGTATCCCCGGTTTCAGGGTTAGGAGTGTCTCCGGTTGCATCTTCTGGGTTATCATCAGGGCGATCGCCACTTTCCCCCGTTTCCTCAGAAACAGGGACTTGAGAACCCTCAACCGTCACTTCAGAGGGTTCAGATTCAGGAACGGGAGTTTCAGGGGTTTCGGGATTAGAGTCCCAAGGATTCAATGGATCAGTATTCATCGGTTATTCATCAGTAAAGGCAGCAGGATTAACGAGAGCGGGGACAGCGTTCTTCCAGAGTGCGCTTGAGGGTTGAAGAGTCAAAGATAATGGGCAGAAAATGGATACTCTTGATTTCTTTGAAATAGAACAAGATGGGCAGTTTGTCCCAGAAAATTTCCCAATTTTCCCACTCTTGGTAGGGAAATTGGCGAATCAGTTTGCCTGAACGGTAGACATCTAGCGCAGTTTCGCTAAACGTGAGCCGGATCGTAGCTGTTTGTAGAGTTAAGAATAACCCAAAGAGGGCGATCGCCGCACTCAGTCCAATTTGAACGGCTCCCAGAGGAATCGACAACAGCACCAACACCAGGGGTATCCGGTAGCTGGGCTTGAGGGTAACCGTCTCTAGGGTAGGGTTTGACGTTGAAGATGAAAAAGGAGTTGAGGTCATCAGAAATTCTCAAGCGCCGATTAGGGGTCGAGATAGATGTTACCATCTACCCCTCCTATTCAAAACCGGAGTTGAGACTTTCACCCTCATCCGGCTCCTTGCCCAATCAGTCATTGTCATTGATTTTAATGTTCTTCGATTAAATTTAAAATACCCCGATCGTCAAACTCTTCAGCTAGAGCCAGGACGCGATCGCAAAATCCTTGATAATTGCTATTGAGTTTTCTGAGCAGATTTACTTCTGCTTCAATGGTTTCAAAATCGCCGATCCGAGCTGAATCGATTAACTGTTTTAATTCTGAGTTCTTAGGATAGATTAACTCTTTATTTTTAGTGTCTTCTATAGGGGCTACTTCTTGAAAAATCCAAGTCAAATGTAGATATTTTCTGACTTTATCCAATAAAATATCTACATCTACAGGTTTAGCTAAAAAATCATTACACCCAGCCATCAAACTCCGATCTTGATCCTGTGCTAAAACACTAGCAGAAGAAGCAAGAATGACCACATCTGGATCGGGAAAGTTCCGAATTTGTCGCGTCAACTCAAACCCATCTATCTCTGGCATAACTAAATCGGTAACGATCAGATCCGGTTGAAACTGATGATATTGTACAAGCCCCCCCTTGCCATTTTCCGCTTCTGCTAACTGGAATCCCAGGGGTGATAAAACCTCAACAATAATCTTTCGATTGACGACTTTATCATCAACCACTAATATCTTTTTCTGGGGTTCTCGATAACCGATGATTTTTCCACTTAGGGTTTCTGGGGCTGAAAGGGACAAATTTTGGACGATAGGCAAATCGATCGCAAAACTAAATTGACTGCCCACCCCAAGCTGACTGGTGACTTCAATTTGGCCGCCCATCATCTCTACAATTTTCCGGGTAATGGCTAATCCTAACCCAGTTCCTTGATGTTTGCGTGAATTGACTCCGACTTGTTCAAAGGGCAGAAAAATTTTATCGAGTTGTTCTGGACTCATGCCAATTCCGGTATCGCAAATGTCAAACCGAACTCGTGTTATAGAACCTTCGGCTTGATCCGTTAAGGAACAGTGGGTTACTAAAAACCTCACTTCTCCTTGGTCAGTAAACTTAGTGGCATTGCCTAAAAGATTCAGTAAGACTTGACGTAACCGTTTATCATCCACATAGACACTATCCGGTATATTAGAGTCAGTGATGCATGTTAATGCCAGTCCTTTTTGTTCCGCTTTGATGCGAATGACTTCAACCACACCACCGATCAAGGACGGTAAATGGATTTGTGTAGGGAGCAATTCCATTTTGCAAGCTTCAATTTTAGCCAGGTCGAGGATATCATTAATCAGAGTTAAAAGGTGAGAACCAGCTTGTTGAATCACGGTAATTCCCTGATAATGTCTGGGTTTGAGGTCGTCCATGCGTTGCAAAATTTGTGCATAACCCAGGATGCCATTGAGGGGAGTACGCAGTTCATGGCTCATGTTGGCCAGAAATTCGCTTTTGGCTTGGTTGGCCTTATCGGCTGCTTCCTTGGCAGTTTGTAAGTTCTGTTCGGATTGGCGTAAGGCCTTTTCGATTTTGATGCGTTCGTTAATTTCCTCCCGCAGACGAGCGGGTTCACAGACGAGGACAAAGGCGAAACTCCCGGTTAATGCCGCCACTGCGAAACTGGCTACGTGAAACCAATGGCGGAAGGGGAAGGGTTGTCGCCATCCTTGCTTGGGAATGGCTGCTAGTTGCCAGGAGCCGTTGGGTAAGGTGACGTTTAAGGTTACGGGTTCCTGCTCCCATAGGTCTGGGTTGCCGAAAAAGACTTCTCCGGCTGCACCGAGACCATCTTTTCCGCGTAAGGCATAGTCCAAGGAAGAAGGTTCTAAGAGTCCAGCGTCTTTTAATAGGCGTTCTTTGGTAATGACGACAAAGGTGAGACCCAAAAATTCACCACTATTGGGTTCCCCATCGGTGGGAGTGAGGAAGACGGGGGTGCGACTGATAAAGGCAACGCCTCCTTGGACTAAGTTAACCGGGCCGGCTACCAAGGTTTGGCGACTTTCGATCGCCTTTTGCACCATGGCTCGTTGTTCTGGAATGGTCATCAAATCGGTTCCAATCACCGATTCATTGCCTTTTAGGGGATAGTAATAACTGACAATTGTGCCTTGACTGAAGGCTACGGCACTAATTCCCTCTTTTTGAGAGACCAGGACTCTGGCAATCTCGGTAAAGTCGGCTTGGGTTAAATTGGGGTAAGTGGAGGCATAAGCAGCTAATCCTTCGGCGACAGAGAGGCGTTGATTGATCGCTCCTTCTAGGGTGGCGCGAATGGTGCTGAGTTGATCGAGAACTTGGCGATATTGTTGTTCTTCAAAGCGAGCTTGTACGGCCCGATCGCAAATTCCTGTTAAGACCAGGATAACAGCAGCAGAGGCGATCGCCGCACCACAAGGTAGAAGCTTCATGTTTCAATACAATCCTTTTATGGTTCAAATAACGGATGGTTTTAGGCTTTCGAGTCTGCCTCTATGATAGGCATGAATCCACTTTAGGACAGAAGTGCGATCGTTTTCAGGTCGCTATGAACCCATTTCCCTACATAATAAAGAAGTAACGATTTGACTCAACCCATGGCTAGAGACTTACGCGGATTTATCAATCTACTCGAAGAACGGGGACAACTGCGACGGATTAAAGCATCTGTCGATCCCGATTTAGAAATTGCTGAAATTTCTAACCGAATGCTGCAAGCGGGAGGCCCTGGGTTACTGTTTGAAAATGTGCAAGGATCGCCCTTTCCCATTGCCATTAATTTAATGGGAACCGTAGAGCGCATCTGTTGGGCGATGAATATGGATAATCCCTTAGAACTAGAAGCTCTAGGGAAAAAGTTGGGGATGTTACAACAACCCAAACCACCGAAAAAGATTTCGCAAGCCATTGATTTTGGTAAGGTTTTGTTTGATGTGGTGAAAGCTAAACCGGGGCGCGACTTTTTTCCCAATTGTCAACAGGTGGTGATCCCAGAAGAGGACTTAGATCTAAATACCTTGCCCCTGATTCGTCCCTATGCCGGAGATGCGGGAAAAATCATCACCTTGGGATTGGTGATTACTAGGGATTGTGAAACGGGAATTCCCAATGTTGGGGTGTATCGGTTACAGCTTCAATCAGCGAAAACCATGACTGTGCATTGGTTATCGGTGCGGGGAGGAGCGCGTCATCTGCGAAAAGCGGCTGAACAGGGGAAAAAGCTGGAAGTGGCGATCGCCCTCGGCGTTGATCCCCTCATCATCATGGCTGCCGCCACCCCCATCCCCGTAGACCTTTCCGAATGGTTATTTGCCGGACTCTACGGAGGTTCTGGAGTCGCCCTAGCTAAATGTAAAACCGTAGACCTCGAAGTTCCCGCAGACTCCGAATTTGTCCTCGAAGGAACCATCACCCCCGGCGAAGTCCTCCCCGATGGCCCCTTTGGCGACCATATGGGCTATTACGGCGGTGTAGAAGACTCCCCTCTGATCCGCTTCCAATGCATGACCCATCGCAAAAACCCCGTATACTTAACCACCTTCAGCGGCCGGCCGCCCAAGGAAGAAGCAATGATGGCGATCGCCCTTAACCGCATCTACACCCCTATCTTGCGCCAACAAGTCTCCGAAATCGTCGATTTCTTCCTCCCCATGGAAGCCTTAAGTTACAAAGCCGCCATTATTTCCATCGATAAAGCCTATCCCGGCCAAGCCAAACGCGCAGCCCTCGCCTTTTGGAGCGCCCTACCCCAATTCACCTACACCAAATTCGTCATTGTCGTCGATAAAGACATTAATATTCGCGATCCTCGGCAAGTCGTTTGGGCAATTTCCTCCAAAGTTGACCCCTCACGAGATGTTTTTATTCTTCCCGAAACCCCCTTTGATACCCTGGATTTTGCCAGCGAAAAAATCGGTTTAGGGGGCAGAATGGGGGTTGATGCCACCACCAAAATATACCCCGAAACAACCCATGAATGGGGAGCCGTTTTGGAATCCGATCCAGAGGTAGCCGCCAAAGTAGACCAACGCTGGCAAGAGTATGGATTAGGCAATCTTACTCTCGGCGAAGTTGACCCCAATGTGTTTGGTTACGAAATGTAATCAAATGTTAATATTCTGTCCCCAAAAGTTTTTATTCTCCCCCCACTTAAAATTCCGGTTAGCTAACAAAAATTAGAGTGGGGGTCTAGGTATTTAGGAGAAAACGAGAAAACTTAATCCTGTCCATCCTGACAAATCAAAACTTGTGGTCTAAACTATCTCTACAGCCTTATGAGTCTTCATATAGTTCAAGACCCAGGAGAAGGAGAATATAATCATGTCTAAACCCAAGCGCCGCCTACGACAGCTCGTGTTAGCTGCCATGGTTTGCACCCTCGCTAGTTGGGGAGATGTTGTACCCAGACCCATGCGCTCTGCCGCAGTTGCCCAAGAAGCAGCCACAGAAACAGCTTCTGCACCTGAAGCTAGAACCACCAAAAATCCAGAGATTCCCGTTGATGAACTCAAGCTTTTAGTTAAACCCCTAACCCTAGCTGAGTTAGAAGTGGAAGCTCAAGCTTGGCAGGGCTTGCTGCAAGACAAAGTTCGGCAAATCTCCAATCAAGAAATTGCCATTAGGCGCAAGAACCGCAAGGTTCAAGAAACAGAAGAAGCGGTGAGAAAACTGCAAGAAGCGGAGAAAACCCTAGAGGAAGCCAAACAAGCGGAAATCGAAGAAGGGGCTGGCTCTACCGCCGTGATTGAGAAAACGGAACAAGCGGAAGCCGCCTTAAGAGAGGCTCAGGAGGCTGTAGAGGCCGCAACACAAGCGGAGAGGGAGATTGAGGAGGATGAAGAGGTCAGAGCAACTCTTGAAGCGGGTATAGAAGGCGATCCAGAGGCAGAAGGAGAAGAACCCGACCCTCTGCTAGAAAATGACCTAGATACCGAAGATGCTGAAGCAGCTAAGGCAGAAGTAGAAGAAGCGGCCTCTTTACTTGCAGAGGAAACTGAAGGTGGAGACCGGGCTGAGGATGAAGCTCTGGAAGAAGAGGAGTTCGATCCAGTCACTGGCGCTCCCATAGAAGCAGAAGACACTGGAGAAGCAGAAGACACTGAAGCAAGTGCCCCTGCTGATGGACTTGCGGACACAGATGAAAGGATCGACAGACTGGTTGATGTAGAATCTCGGTTAGAACGGGCCGCAGAAGCAGAAACCGATGTGAAGCAGGAGTTGGTGATCGGAGTCACGGAACTGCAAAATGAGCAAACTGCTCTAGCAGAACGGTTTAAGGTGATTCTAGATGCCATTGATCTGCGCGGTGGAGATACAGAATCCTATCGCCAATATATCGCCGCCGTTAGTGGTATCGAAATTGATGTCACAGATACTCAAGGGTTAATGGTTCGACTCCTGAGTTGGGCCCGTTCGGAAGAAGGGGGGCTGCGCTGGGCGATAAACGTAGGAATCTTTGTGGGTATTGTCTCTGTTTCTGGGGTAGTGTCTTGGTTTGGTGGAAATGCGCTCGATGCATTGTTCGCGAGGACTTCATTTGCCTCTGAGTTATTTGAGGGCTTTATCGTCAAGACCTTCCGCCGAGGAACTATAGTGATGGGAGTTCTGATCGGATTAACTGCCCTAGGAGTGAGCCTTGGGCCTCTTCTGGCTCTTATTGGGGGTGCAAGTTTCATCCTGGCCTTCGCCCTGCAAAGCAACCTCAGTAACTTGGCCAGTGGTTTGATGCTGATGTTCTATAAACCCTTTGATGTGGGAGATGAAGTGAAGGTTGCTGGGATGTGGGCTGTAGTTGATTCCATTAGCTTGGCTAACACGACCTTCAAAGCCTTTAGTGGTGAACTGGTTGCTGTTCCCAATACTACAGTTTGGAACGACAAAATTCATAACCTCACCCATGATGAATTCCGGAAAGTTAAGCATGATATCCGGTTGAATGTGAATGAGGATCTGCCCCGTGTCAAAGAGCTATTGACAGAGGTGATGAAATCCCATCCCAAAGTTGTGCAAGACAAGTGGATTGGTACTTATATCTATTGGTATCAAGAAGATCATATTCCCATTAGTGCAAGCTGCTGGGCAACCAAGGAAGATTACTGGACGGTTTGGGAAGAGACCTTGATCATGATTCAGGAACGGTTCAAGCAAGAAGGAATTAGTGTGGCAATTCCCACTGCGGTGGAAATTGGATACGAGTTCATCCAAGACAAGACTCGCAGTCCGATCATTCCTGCTTCTCTTGGGGATAACACTCCCAGTTTTGCTAAGAATAGCTAAAGCTCAATAGACGGATTAGAACAGTTAGAGTGAGTGATAGGGTGGGCATTGCCCACCCTACAGCTTTTAATTGGCTTTTAAAAATAAATTGCAACCGAACCCCATGTTTGATCCAACTTCATCTTTATCTTTGTGGACTCAGTTTAGAGCTGCCTATCCCACAGCCAGCCTGATTTCTGAGCTACTCCAGATTCACGAGCAACAGTATGTTGTCCGAGTACAGATCGAATGCGGTAACTTAGTCCTGGCAACGGGTTTATCGGCCGATCGCCACTTGGAAAAAGCCGAAGATCGAGCCAGAGAACGGGCGATCGCCCTGTTACAGCCCCCTTCCCGGTCTGCCAGTCCTGCACCCATCGCCGTCCAACCCACTCCAGTTGAAGCTCCCGTTGAACTCACCCCCGTCCAACCCACTCCACCTCCCCAACCGAGTCCACCTAAACCCGCTCCTGCTCAACCGGAAATCAAAGCGCCTGAACCCGAACCCTGGTCACCCGTACCTCCCCTAGAGGATGATCCAGAAGATTACGCCGATCAACCTCTACCCTCTCCACCTGCACCTGAACCCGAAGAGGGAGAAGAGGGAGAAGAAGAGTTTGATTTCTCGGATATCAGTCTCAAAATCGACATGGAACTCAAGCACATTGGATGGAACAGTAAACGAGAGAGCGACTACCTCAAACGCATCTATGGCAAAAATAAGCGCATGATTCTCGGCGATGAGGAAATGAAAGAGTTTCTAGAATACCTGCAAACCTACGCGCAGACGGATGTGGAACTGAAAAAAGTGGGTTGGAGTGCTGAACAAGGGAAAGACTATCTGAAAAGCCAATATCCAGACAGTCAAGGTTCCCGCCTAATGTTGACCTGTAGTCAAATCAAGGAATTTCTCCATCATCTGCAACAAACGGGTTCGTCTGGTGACGAGTTCTTTTAGGAGAAGATGGGGAGATGGGGAGATGGGGAGATGGGGAGATGGGGGGATGGGGGGATGGCCTTTTGCCTTTTGCCTTTTGCCTATTCCCTATTCCCTATTCCCTATTCCCTATTCCCCATTCCCCATTACCCATTCCCCATTCCCCATTACCCATTCCCTATTCCCTAATCTAATTAACCACGCTGATGGGTTGACTGGCGGAGGGACGGCGATCGATCACTTGATCGATTAAGCCGTATTCGACAGACTCCTGGGCTGACATAAAGAAATCACGCTCCGTGTCTTCCTGAATGCGTTCTAAAGGCTGGCCGGTATGACTGGCTAACAACTCATTCAACCGTTGCTTATGATAGAGAATTTCCTTGGCTTGGATTTCAATATCGGCTGCTTGACCTTGGGCCCCTCCGAGGGGCTGGTGAATCATAATCCGAGAATGGGGTAAGCTCATGCGCTTGCCTTTCACCCCTGCACTGAGGAGAAAAGCGCCCATACTGGCCGCCAAACCTACACAAATGGTAGAGACATCGGGCCGGATTTGATTCATGGTATCAAAAATTCCCATACCTGCCGTGACCGATCCACCCGGTGAGTTAATGTAGAGATAGATATCTTTCTCTGGATCTTCGGCATCCAAAAACAAGAGCTGGGCTACGACCAAGTTAGCCACATCTGCATCGATCGCCTGTCCGAGAAATACTATTCTTTCCCGCAACAGTCGGGAATAGATGTCAAAGGCTCGTTCACCACGTCCAGATTGTTCAATGACGGTCGGAATCATCGTGTTCTACCTACTTTTCGTAAAGTTTTATTAATTCTTACACTTTTCTTTCCACAAGAACAGTGGTGAAGATCACATCTGATGGGAATGGGGGGATGGGGAGACTCTCCAATTACTGATTACCGATTACCGATTACCCGATAGAAAACTACCATGGCCGTATTTTTATCTCGCCTGTCTTCAGGTTCAACTCTTCTAGCTCTTAGCCTGTGTCCTTGGCTCAGTCTGGTGTGGAGCCTCAAAGCCTCAGCTCAACCGGCTCCAATTCTGGCGGCTCCTGATGGCACAGGGACGCAAGTACGGGCGATCGGTAACCAATACCAAATTACCGGCGGTCAGGTTTCTTCAGACGGGGCGAATCTCTTTCACAGCTTTTCTCAGTTTGGACTCTCTGCCGGACAAATTGCCAATTTTTTGGCCAACCCCAACCTGCAAAATATTCTGGGTCGGATTAATGGCGGCGATCCGTCCATTATCAATGGACTCCTACAAATCAGTGGGGGAAATCCGAACCTCTATCTGCTTAACCCGGCAGGTATTGTCTTTGGGCCCAATGCCAGCCTCAACGTCCCTGCTGCCTTTAATGCCAGCACTGCTACGGCCATTGGCTTTGATGGAGTGAACGGAAGTACCAACTGGTTTCAAGTCTTGGGGTCAAATGACTATAACAGCCTGGTGGGGACACCGACGACTTTTGATTTTCAGACCTCCCATCCTGGGGCAATTGTGAATTTAGGGAACTTAGAAGTTGCAGCAGGTGAGAGTTTAACCCTGATGGGGGGACAGGTAATCAATACGGGAACTCTAACCGCTCCGGGAGGCAATCTTACGGTTACTGCTATTCCGGGAGCGCAGAGGGTGAGAATTTCGCAACCGGGTCATCTGCTCAGTTTAGATTTACCCTTAAATGGTGCTTCTGAGCAAGCGATCGCCCCCAATTTAGCCACATTGCTCTCTGACTCTGGTCTCGATCATGCATCCCAACTGTATATCAACGAGCAAGGACAGGTGGTTTTAACCGGTTCAGGCATGATTGTACCCGAAACACCGGGAGTGGCGATCGTCTCCGGAACCCTCGATGTTTCCACCACCAACCCCAACAGCACCCCCAGCACCCTCAACCTTTTCGGTCAACAAGTCGGACTCGTTAACGCTCACCTCAACGCATCGAGTCCCTCCCAAGGGGGAAATATTCACATCGGGGGAGGATTTCAAGGACAAGGAGAGCTACCGAACGCCACCCATACCCTGATTGATAGCCAAAGCCTGATTCAGGCTAATAGCACCCAGCAGGGAAATGGCGGCCAAATCATCATTTGGTCAGATGAAACCACCCAATTTTACGGCACAGTCGAAGCCACCGGAGGGCCCATTTGGGGAAATGGCGGATTTGTGGAAATTTCCGGTCAAGAAACCCTAGTCTTTCAAGGAAACGTGGATGTCAGTGCGGTAGATGGAGAACCGGGAACCCTGCTCCTCGATCCCAAAAACATCACTATTTCTAATGAGCCTTCCCAACCGAATGAGATTGAAGACGAATTACCTGTTCTTCAGTTTGATTTACTGCCCGATGAAGACATTACTATCAACGCCCAAGTCTTAGAAGAACAACAAGGCAACATAGAACTACAAGCGACTAACGATATTACTATTGCTAGTGGTGTTTCTCTTGAGTTTGTGGAAGGGGACTCCATTACGTTTACGGCGGATGCGGACTCAGATAATCAGGGTTCATTTATCATGGACTCCTCCGCCACGATTACCGCTCCGGGTCGAGACCTTAATATTTCTGGAGCCACCCTGAGTCTAGGTAACTTAGATACCAGCGACGAGCAACAAGGCGGCAATATTTCCCTAACTTCTACTATCGGAAATATTACCACCGGGAATTTAGATACCTCCACCACGACGGGTGACGCAGGCTCGATTGAATTAACCACAGTTCAAGGTAATATCACTACAGGAGAACTCAATGCAAGCGCCAATACTGGAGGCGGCGACGGTGGCCAGATTCAGCTCACTATTACAGAGAGCGGGAACATTACAACGGGTGGCTCTACCAATACGAGTGCTGATAATGGAGAGGCTGGAAATATTACGTTTGCAACGGAGGAAGGGAATATTACTGTTAGTGGTCTGACTGATTCGAGTGCTGACAATGGGGAGGCCGGAAATATTACGTTTGCAACGGAGGAAGGGAATATTACTGTTAGTGGTCTGACTGATTCGAGTGCTGACAATGGGGAGGCCGGAAATATTACGTTTGCAACGGGGGAAGGAAATATTACCGTTAGTGGTCTGACTGATACAAGCGCTAATAATGGAGAGGCCGGAAATATTATCTTTGAAACGGGGGAAGGGGACATTACCGCCCAAGATGTTGACTCTAGCACCCGAAATGGAGAGGCAGGTGATATTACGCTGAGGATTCTATCAGGAAATGGGGCGATCGCCTCTGGCTCCCTAGACGCTAGTGCCCAAAATGGTACGCCTGGCACAATTACCCTCGATCCGAATCCTAACCCAACGCCCCAACCGACACCGATACCGACCCCAACCCCGATTGTTAACCCTACTCCTAATCCTAGTCCAACGCCCCAACCTACACCAACTCCTACTCCCACACCCACACCCACTCCTACTCCCACAGAAACAGAAACTCCTAATCCTACACCAACTCCCACAGAAACAGATACAGACACAGAAACAGAAACTCCCACTCCTACTCCCACTCCCACAGAAATAGAAACTCCTACACCAACTCCCACAGAAACCGAAACCGAAACCTCTAACAATAATCAACCTTCGCCAGAGTCCGATGCTAATGCCAATGATGCATCAGCATCAGATCTCGAATCTATTGCCAGTCCCCTATCGCCAAAATCCGAAACACCAACTCCATCTAATGCTTCAAATTCCATAGAATTAGGAACTGAAACGACCAGCCCATTAGAGAATTCGCCAACAAAAATTGGTCAATTCCTCGATTTCACGGGCGGACTGGAACTATCGAGTTTCCCTGGAACTCAAGATGCAGAGATTGGCACATTTCTGAATCTCGATGTGAATATATCCAGGTTAACTACGGCGTTGTCTAAGCCAAATGTCAATTCAGCAGAGGGTTCATCTGTTAATCTTCAAAATCAGCCCGATAGCCCTGTTACTTCCATCAACTATGCAAACCCGGATCGAGACTCAGGTGAAAAGACCGAAGAAACGAGGGTTGTTAATCTGGGAAACTTAATGTCTCCAGCCGAGTTTAATCTTTTAATTCAGGAACGAGAACAGAAGTTAAGCCATGAGTATGCTGATTACTTAGATTTGGATTTTCAGAGAGTTCAAGCTCATGCGGTGGGAGAGAGTCAACAGATCTTAGAGCGCATGGCACAGGAGACAGGCGTTAGAACGGCGATCGTTTATGTCGGATTTAATACGCCAGGTATGATTTCGGCTCAGAACAAGGCTGAGATAGATCGTACCTCTGAGTCAGAAGGGCGATATCTCGAATTGATGATGGTGACGGCTGAAGGTAAACCTTTTCGCAAAATTATTGCGGGGGTAACGGAGGAAGAAGTGTTGGCACAGGTGCGGGAATTAACTCTGGAAATTACCAATCCCCGCAGACGATATACGACCAGTTATTTAAGTTCGTCTCAGCAACTGTATGATTGGATTATGCGCCCCTTAGAAGAGGAATTAGAAGCGCAACAAATTGAGAATTTAGGGTTTGTGTTAACGGCCGGATTGCGATCGCTCCCGGTCGCTGCCTTACATGACCGTCAAACGTTCTTAGTCGAACAATATAGCCTCAGTATAATTCCCAGTTTTAGCCTGATTAATACCAGTCAATATCGGGTTCAAGGGAGCCAAGTTTTAGCCATGGGTGCATCTGAATTTACTCAACTTGCCCCTTTACCGGCTGTACCGATCGAAATTAACACGATTGTCGAGACTTGGACAGGAGATAAGTTTTTGAATCAAGGCTTCACCCTCGATAATTTGATGAATAGTCGTAAGCAAGAAAACTATAGCATTATTCACTTAGCAACCCATGGGGAGTTCCGTCCAGGGAGTCCAGAAAATTCTTATATTCAACTGTGGGATAGTCAGCTTACCCTCGATCAGCTCGATCAACTGAACTTAGAAAATCCCCTGGTGGAATTGTTGGTTTTAAGTGCTTGTCGCACCGCATTGGGGAATCCGGATGCCGAATTAGGATTTACCGGGTTAGCGGTTAAAGCAGGAGTTAAGTCGGCTTTGGGCAGTTTATGGTATGTCAGTGATGAAGGAACTTTGGGCTTAATGACTGAATTTTATGCCTACCTGAAACATTTCCCAATTAAGGCGCAAGCCCTGCAACAAGGTCAACGGGAGATGATTCAAGGCTTAGTGAAGATTGTAGATGGACAGTTGATTGTTCCGAGTTTAGAACAGCCGATTCCCCTACCAGAGAGTCTTCAGCATTTGGAGGATGAAGTGCTAAGTCATCCTTATTTCTGGTCTGGGTTTACCTTGGTGGGTTCGCCTTGGTAATGTCAATTAATAATGAACAATTAATAATGAACACTTACGTTCTCTAAAACTGACGTTAAACTAGATGGAGAGAAAACTTCAAGGGGAACGCAAATGACCTATATGTGTGATTTGGGTGCAGGACATCGCCTCTACTTGGATAATCAAGGGATGCAAACCCTGGTAACGGTGATTGCTAGTAGTCCAGGACAACAACAGCAATCAAGCAATAGTTGGGAAACGGGCAGTTGGAGTAGTGCGCCGGAGGTGTTTGCGACCGGTGGTGGCGTGGTGGTTAAGATTAAAACATCTGGGGGCGATCGCCTGCTTCAAGTTCAAGGAACGCAAATGGGTATGCTCAGTTCAACCGATGTTCCTTCCCAGCAACAGGCGATCGGCTTACAAACCGTTGAATCGATGCCCAATTCCCCCGAAACCATGAAACCGATGGAACCCATGAAACCCATGGAACCCATGAAAATGGGCAATATGGAAATGAGTTTTTCACCGATGGAAATGAAAATGGGCAATATGAACATGAAAATGGGATCGGCTGCCTCTTCCGAATCTTCCTCAACGACTCCTCAACGGCGCTTTTGCAGTCAATGCGGTGCAGCGATCAAAGCCGACGATCGGTTTTGTTCGAGTTGTGGGCATCGTCTGGGATAGGGCAAGCACAGATGGACGCATCCATGTAGGGGAAAAGGGTTGACTTCTTGCACCTTAGCTCTGAACTGCTCTCTACAGTCCCCAATCCGTTAAAAAGCGATCGATGCTTTCTTCGACTACACTAGGGGCTTGGTTTTCTTCCGATTGCACAGAACTATAGAGGTAGGAAAGTCCCAGTAGGGCAGGAATCAAAATTAAAATAAACGTCACACAAGCGAACAGATTACTAAGATACTGAACGTTAAGCGGTATCCAGGAGTGCCAGGCTTCAGAGTCCGGTCGTTGATGGTGTCGGCGCTCCCGTCCTGCTAAAATCACCAGATAAAACCAACGGTTAAACACGGGAAAAGAGAGCCGTAAATCTACTGGATGCATATCCCATTGGCGATCGCCCAATTGCTTCTTAATCTCCTCCAGTTGCTCTTCGCTAAAGGTGAGGGCGATATGAGTCGGCATTTTAGACAAAAAGCGGCTTAATACCGGATCAATGGGAGAAAATGGCTTCATAGCTGTAGAGGTCAAACAACAATTAATCTATCCATAGGTGTAAGGTAGATCCTACAAATGAGTTGATGTCCCTGATCCGAACTTAACAGCGCAAAGCACTGTATCTATGTCCCGTTAATGGGAAAAGAGAAGCGGGCAAGATACCCGCACTCCTTCAATCCCTTGAGGTTACTGGAGTGGGAGCGTCTCGCTCCCTAGATTTTAATTTCGGACTTCATATTAAAAAGTCCCACTATTCCAACCCCACATCTTACCCTCAGCACCGGCAAACTCAATATAAGTCCGATTCGGGGGAATGTTTAATTCATCACTAATGGCTTGGCAAAAGTCCTGACTCATACTCTTGGTTTGAGTCGCACTCATGCCCCCAACACTCTTAATCTCAATGTAACATGCCGGATCTAAGGTTCCCCCAAATGTCATCGGCACATCAGATTCAAAGGCTGTCATCACATAGGATTCTGGTTTACCCAAATGCTGGGCTAACTTAGCCGATAGCGTTGTGAGCAAAGTATCAACTTTTGGGCGATCTGGGGATGGAATAGATGTTTTAATTTTTATCAATGGCATAGTTGAAATTAACCTCCTATTGTTAAGTCTGACGATTCAGCATTCCACTAACCGCCATAATTCCAACCCGTACTTTCGAGTAAGAGTGGCTCGCCTTCTCGGTGAATTCCGGCAGCAATGACTTCTCCTACAAATACCGTATGATCGCCTTTTTCCACCGATCCGACCACCTGACATTCCACATACCCTAATGTATCGGTAATAATCGGACATCCAGTTTCACCCAGATAAAATTCTACCGATTCAAACTTATTGCCTACTCGACGTTGAGGCTTAAAAAACTGCTGGGCTAAATCCTTTTGTCCTGCTTCCAGAATACTTAAGGCAAAGACCCCACTCGATTGAATCATGGCATGGGATTGAGACTTAGTATTCACACAATTCACCACCAAAGGAGGTGCAAAAGAGGCTTGCATCACCCAACTAGCAGTAAAACCATTGACTTCTTCCCCCTCTTTTACCCCACAGATATACAGTCCATGGGGAATTTTCCGTAACATGGTTTTTTTAGCCTGTTCATCTAACACAGGAATTTCTCCGAATCTGTTGTGTACCCAAGTTAGTTTAACAAAAAATAGAGCCAGCCAAGGATAAAGAATCCTAAAGTTTGACGACTCCCGAAGATACAGCCCTTCGCAATGTACCCCAGACTAGAGACAACTGCTGTAAGCCCTTGATGGAGATCATGACTTCTGTAAATACTTATCCACCAACAACCCTAACTTTTGGCGTGTGGCTTCCGGCATAAATTCCGGTCGAGTGACAATGGCATACTTTAAGGCAGAATGGGCTTCAGAGACCGGGGGATTTTCTTGCAGCCGACGCACGGTTTCTTGTATGACTTTTTGTGCATTTTCCGCATTATGGTGTAAGTTATCCAGAATCATCTCAACGGTCACATGATCGTGATCCGGATGCCAACAATCATAATCGGTGACTAAGTTCAAACTGGCATAGGCTATTTCTGCTTCTTTGGCTAATTTTGCCTCTGGGATATTGGTCATGCCTATCACAGTTGCGCCCCAACTGCGATAGAGTTCGGATTCTGCTTGGGTGGAAAAAGCGGGGCCTTCCATGCATAAATATGTGCCCTGTTTATGTAGGGTAATATCGGGTAAGTCTAAACTTTCAATTGCGTCTGCTAAGACTTGACTCAATTGGGGGCACACGGGATGACCAAAACCAATATGGGCGACAATTCCATCACCAAAAAATGTAGAAACTCGATGTTTGGTGCGGTCAATGAATTGATGGGAGATGACTAAATCACGGGGTTTAATCTCTTCTTTTAATGAACCAACGGCAGATGCAGAGATGAGATATTCGACACCAATTTTTTTCAAGGCGTAAATATTAGCCCGAAAAGGAATCTCAGAGGGCATCAGGCGATGGCCTCGGCCGTGACGGGAGAGAAACGCGACCTGAGTGCCGCAAAGTTGACCCACAATTAGAGCATCGGACGGGGAACCAAAGGGGGTTTCAATTGGGATTTCTTGTACATCTTGCAATGCTCCCATCTGATAGAGTCCACTGCCACCAATAATACCAATTTTAGCGCGAATTTCTGTTGAGTCGGTCATAGAAAAGAAGAGTCAAGAAAGGGACTTTGACTCTACTTTATCATCAAACTTGGATCGTTTAGGCGATCGCGCTGCCCATTATGGGGTAACTTTATATGTTACTCTGTAGTTCAAGTTATGATAAGCGATCGCCAAGCGCGAAACGGAGTTTTATCGCCGTGACCCTCAATCCTCCTGATACCCTGAACAAAGAACCAGACACTGCCCCCAAAGGACGTAAACCTGCCACTCGGATTTTCTTATCTACGTTCATAACCATTTTCTTAGCTGAGATTGGGGATAAAACTCAAGTTACCACCCTGCTGATGACCGCAGAATCCCATTCTCCTTGGATTGTTTTTCTCGGTGCAGGTAGTGCTTTAGTTTTAACCAGCTTTCTCGGCGTTTGGGTGGGTCAGTGGTTAGCCTCCCATCTCACTCCCCGTCTCCTAGATACCTTGGCTGGAACCGTATTATTAGTGATTTCCGTTGCTTTACTGTGGGATATGTTGCAAATTTAATCTAAAAAGGAGGATTAACTGAAGAGGTACACCCCCAAATTGACAAGCCCATCCTGCAATTTGTATTATAGTGTAGTATATTAGGACTATCCTCTACCTTAAAATTAATGACTCCAAAACGTTTAACTCAGATCAGCAAATATCTCAGTAAACATCTTCGTCATCAACCCGAACGGATTGGATTAACCCTGGAAATGGGAGGTTGGGTGGAGGTGCATCAACTGCTCCACGCTTGTCGCAATCATCAATTTCCCATTTCTTTTCTAGAATTAGAGGAGGTCGTAAAAACGAATGATAAGAAACGATTTTCTTTTAATGAAACCCAGACCAAAATTCGTGCCAATCAAGGTCATAGCTATCCCATTGACTTACAACTAGAGCCAATCGAACCCCCACCCGTTCTTTACCATGGCACACACCAAAAAGCGATTTCATCTATCCTCAAGCAAGGACTACTTAAACAATCCAGGCATCACGTTCATTTGTCCTCAGAGATAGCAACCGCAGTCCAAGTGGGTCAACGGCGCGGTAAACCTGTCGTCTTAGAAATTGCCGCCCAAACCCTGCACCATCAAGGATATATCTTTTACCGGTCTGATAATGGGGTGTGGTTAGTCGAAGCTGTACCCCCTGAGTATCTCAAAATTATCCCCAACCCTAAGAAAGACAAGCCCAAAGAGATCGCCGTATATAGCAAACCTAAATGAGTTATGTAATGGCTACCCCTCATCCCCCAGCCCCTTCTCCCGCAGGCGCTGCCCTGCTTGCCCTGAGCGAAGTCGAAGGGAGCGAAGTCGAAGGGAGAAGGGGAGCATAAGTCCCTCTCCCAGTGGGAGAGGGATTTAGGGAGAGGGCATTTCCGGTTGCACAACTCATTTAGACTAGCTATATATAACGGCTAATTGTTGAGAAAACGCCTATTGTATCCCTAAATTATGGACTCTTTTTATTTCGATTATCCTCAAAACTATCCTAACTCTAACAACCAAGCTCAAAGTCGAGGGTTATTGAGCAGTGGCTGGCGACCCCTCAACCGTGAATTTGATTGGGAGCATTTTTCTTATTTGCTGGCCAATGATTTTTGGGAACTCAACAACAAAACGATGGGAGCCGTCAGTGACCTGGCTGATGCTCTGGGTCGGAACCAGTATGCTTGGTGGGCCAATATTTTCAACCTTTTTTCTGAAAATACTCGCTATAACCTGGAAGAATATTGGGATTATATTACGCCCCAGCCGCCGTTTCCCGACTATCGCTATAAAGATGTGCTGATGACGGAAACCCCTGTAGTACAATCGGTAAGTCGCGATCGCATTCCCATTGATTTTGTCCTCAACCGCCTACAAGAAATCACCGTCTTCAAAATCCTGGCTATCCTGGATAAACCCGACGTAATCACCCAATACTATCTCGACCGTTACTTCTACTATCCCATCAATCGCTTTAACCAAAAAACCGGCATCAACTCCTCCTCTAGCCAATCTTCCAAAGACTTTTGGGAGCGTCTAGAAATCCTAGGAACCGTCTATGCGTGCTGGGAAGAAGCCAAAGTATGGCTACAAGTCGAAAACATGGGACGGGGTAAACGGCGCTATACTCTGATTGCCAACAACATTGCCCCCCTCGTCAACAAAGCCACCTATAACCTAGCTGTCATGCTCAGTGGCTATCAAAGCCGAGTCGGACAAGTGCAAAGCCACTTTCCTATTCGCACCTTTCCCACCGATATCCAAGGATTCACTGACACGGTACAACAAAGCATCCTCGACCAACAACAACTGGCCATTCTTGTCCATGGGGAACCCGGAACCGGAAAAACCGCCTGGACGCAAGCCGTGGCCAAAGAAATCCTCATGCCCCTAGGATACGTGATTTTCATCCTCGATCATGATGCGGTGGAAAACTTTGTGCCTCCCACCTACCTGGAAAAAATTTGTCTGGTGATTAACGAAGCGGATAATCTGGCCCAAGACCGTTCTGTGACTGCCGGTCACGACCATACCAAAACTGAGCATATCTTGAGTTTATTAGATGGAACTCTCTATCAAAGTGTGATTGATGAAGACGGGATTCAACTACAACAACGGCTCGTGGTGATGATGACTTGCAACACCACAGAACGGCTCGATCGCGCTATGCTGCGTAAAGGCCGAGTCGATCTGATGCATCACTTTGCTCATCGCTTTGTGTAATCGGCATCTCCTAAAATGAGCAAAGTTGAGTACGAAAAACCATCGTTTCTGGCGATCGCGATCGCCAGATTAACTCCTTCGAGATTGAGACTTTTCCGACTGGCGTAGCCGAAAACTCGCAATCTTGTTCGTCCTTGTTCGTCACCTTGACAGGGCTGAGGCACAAGACTCCATCGAGTTCTCCGTGAGATTTTGCCAAACTCACATCGACTAAGCGGGATTTCCTCCTAATCGGATTTCGGTACACAGAGAAGCAAAAACCGTTTCACCAGAGACTTGAGTGAGGCTCGTTCTGAGGCGAAAATTAGGAGAGGCAAACCATAGGCGATCTTCCGAAACTTGCCCTTGAGATTCGACTCTTAAGGTGAGAATTTCGTCTTCGTCGAGAACAAAGGAACCGGGAGAGGAACCTTCAACAGAAGAGAAAAACTTACCCATTTGGGGGTTTTGAACATCCCCAACCCAAACCAATAGACGCTCTCCCTTGTAGGATTGGGCAGAAGGGTCAATGGTCGCTTCCCAGCTCATGCGTGTGCCTGCTAACGCCGTTTCTAGACCGTGGCGATCGCAGAGCGTTTTTACTTTTGGGTCATCACTGGCTAAAAATTCGACATAGAGAGTAGATTTTCCGGTCTGAGTTTGACTTGATTCGACCTGATGAGCAGTGCGCTGAGAAAACCATTTTCCCGCCGTCTGTTGTAAAAATTCCGTAATATTCATTAAACCGTCGTACTATCTCCACAAGTTGAGCGTCAGTATTGGAAAAAAGCCAACATTCTATTTTATAGTGCTTTCCGCGATCGCGGACATGAATGCGCTGGTAATGGGTAATCAGTAATGGGTAAACCGTTTGATCGCATCTTATGAGATGATAGGGGAAGCAATCCGGAAAATCGCAGCCGGTTGTCTGGATCGGTGAAGTTAACTGGCTTGTCCTCAACTGTTAGCCCAAAGAAGCAACGAACTGAGCTACCAGGCTTCCCTATCCCCAATTTTTGCACTCATCTCCAGCCCTTGGCATTAAACACCCTGAAGCATGACCCAATCAACTGAGATACCCTATCTATTACGCGCTACCCGTGGAGAAGTCCTCCCTCGCCCCCCCGTATGGATGATGCGGCAGGCAGGGCGCTACATGAAAGTTTACCGTGACTTGCGAGATAAGTATCCAAGCTTTCGGGAGCGCTCCGAAAATCCCGAACTCTCCCTAGAAATTTCTCTGCAACCCTATCGCGCCTTTGAACCCGATGGGGTGATCCTATTTTCCGATATTCTCACCCCCTTACCGGGAATGGGGGTTCCCTTCGATATTGTCGAAAGCAAAGGGCCGATCATTGACCCCCCCATTCGCTCCCTAGACCAGGTGGAAGCGGTGACTCCCTTAAACCCAGAAGAGTCCCTCCCCTTTGTCGGACAAGTCTTGCAGGAGTTACGCAAAGAAGTGGGTAATAAGGCGGCTGTATTAGGGTTTGTGGGGTCTCCTTGGACGTTAGCTGCTTATATGATTGAAGGCAAAACCTCGAAGACCTACAGCAATATTAAGCGCATGGCCTTTAGTGAGCCGCAGATGTTACATCAACTGTTGGGTAAGGTCGCTGACTCGATCGCCACTTACGTCAAATACCAGATTAAAAACGGCGCTCAAGTGGTACAACTGTTTGACTCTTGGGCCGGTAACCTCAGTCCCATTGACTATGAAGCTCTAGCTCTCCCCTATCAACAACGGGTGGTTAAGCAAGTCAAAGCTGAATACCCCGATACGCCCCTGATTCTATACATTAGCGGCAGTGCAGGGGTATTTGACCTGATGCCCAAATCGGGAGTCGATATCATCAGTGTAGACTGGACGGTGGATATGAAGGATGCCCGGTCTCGCCTACCGGAAACCATGGGGGTACAAGGCAATGTCGATCCCGGTGCGCTCTTTGGGTCTCAGGACTTTATCCGCGATCGCATGATCGACACCGTTCGCAAAGCCGGTAACCAACGGCATATCCTCAACCTCGGTCATGGGATTTTACCTGGAACACCAGAAGAAAATGCCCAGTTTTTCTTTGAAACCGCAAAACAAATGGATCAACTGCTGGCGACCTGTTAATCGATTATGACCCGAACCCCATCAACCCCGAAAAAAAAACGGATTTTCATGACCGGTGCAAGCGGTTGCATTGGCCACTATATCGCCGAATCTCTGATTCAAAATACCGGTCATGAGTTGTTTTTTCTTGTCAGAAAACCCGAAAAACTCAAATTCGACTATCAAGCGCGATCGGGGATCACCCTATTAGAAAACGATTTGCGTGAAATTAGTCAATATAACGATCTGTTAAGTACCGTTGATGGGGCCATTTTAGCCGCGACCGCTTGGGGAGGGCCAAGGGAAGTATTTGATATTAATGTCGTTAAAACCATTCAACTCATTAAAGCCTTAGACCCGAATGTTTGTAACCAAGTCATCTACTTTTCTACCGCCAGCATTTTAGGTCAACAAAATCAGCTTTTACCCCAAGCTGGACAGTTAGGAACCGATTATATTCGCTCTAAATATGACTGTTATCAGCAACTGAGTAAACTCACCAGCGCTCCCCCCATTTCCGTTGTCTTTCCTACCTTAGTCTTTGGCGGAGATGACCATAAACCCCACTCCCATCTCTCTTCTGGACTCTCAGAAATTCCCAAATGGATTAACTTGGCTCGGTTTTTGAGCGCTGATGGCAGTTTTCATTTTCTCCACGCCTATGATATTGCCCAAATTATTACCCATTTGGTCGATTATCCTCTCCCTCCTGATTCCAAAGAAGATTTTGCTTTTTCCAATCATCTAGTTTTAGGGAATCCTGTGATAAAAATTGATGATGCTGTGGAAGAAATTTGCCGGTTTTTGAATAAAAAAATCTATTTTCGCATTCCTCTATCTGTTGCTCTAGCTGATACCTTGATTGGGATTTTGCGGCTGATTGGTGTAAAAATTGAAATGGCCGCTTGGGATCAGTTTTGTATGCGCTATCGCCATTTTTGCTATCAAAACCCCGTCAGTCCGACTACGTTTGGTTTAACTACCTATTGCCCCACCTTAAGCGATTTACTTAAAATTAGCGGAGTCAGCCCCAAACTAGAGCAGGAGCAATTATAGTCGATTCACTTAACAGTGGGACATAACATAATTGTAGGATGTAGGGGCTTTCCGGCCGTTTCGCTATGCGCTCCGCGCAGGCTACGCCAACGCGACATGAAACGCCCCTACAGATCGTTGTTAGAAAAAAGGGTCTAATTTTTGGCTTTACGAGCCATCTCTAAAAAGCCTTTCATATTGGGGCCAGGGCGACGGCGACTCATGGTTTGCCCTAATCCCGTATTCATGTACTTGGTGGCAAACCCTTCTTCTACAACGGGTTGAGCCGGTTTAGTCACTGCCGCAACTTTAGGTTGAGCAACGGGTTTGGCCACAGGGGGAGCTTGTTCAGGGGCGGTTTTCTGTTTTGCCTTTCTGAAGGTCTTGGTTTTTTTCGGTTCTTTTTTCGCTTTTTTCTTGGCAGGAGCTTCTGTTGTTGCTGCGGGTGCGGGGGCTTGAGCAGTGGTTTCAGGAGCTTCAGGAGCTTTAGGGGCTTCTGGTGCAGGGGAGGCTACCGGTTGAGTTTCGGTTTTTGGGGTGTCATCAAATTGAACTTGAAAGTTCTCACCTTTTTTTTTGCCACCGAGTAAATTTTTCAGGAATGCCATAGTCGAAAATACTCCTAAGAGTTCTAAGGGTTGATGAGTAGATAGGAATTGGATCTATCTATACTCCATAAGCTTCTTAAAGAATTTTAAGTTTTGTGCGTATCTAGCACAAGATTGATTAAAATTTATTTACAATTCTTCACAATGCGCCGAAATAGAGGCACATTGAGGCGATCGCCTGTTACATTCGTTTATATTAGCTTTCAGGTCATGACCTGTAATCTAAACAGTTGAAGGACAGGGAATGTACAGTTACAGCCGAACCGATTACAGCCGAACCGATCCAAAATTCGCTCTTGGATTCTGAGTGCGGATGGTTTTCAGTTTCTCGTAACACTCCCGTTCGCTTTTGCTGAGGGTTTTGGGAACGGCGATCGCAATTTTCACCAACTGATCCCCTCTCGCGCCCTTTGGATTCGGCCATCCCTTACCCCGCAAACGCAAGGATTGACCATGACGAATGCCAGCCGGAATACTCATCTGTACCCGTCCATCGGGGGTGGGGACTTCTATACTGGCTCCTAAAACGGCCTCTTCCGGAGAAATGGGCAACTCACAGACTAAATTATCCCCCTCAAACTGGAAAAAGCTATGGGGTTGCAAGGACACGGTTAAATACAAATCTCCCCGTTGTGCCGTTTGTGGGTTGACGCTACCTTTGCCCCGCACTCGAATCCGAGTACCGGGTTTCGCTCCAGGAGGAATCCGCACCTCTATCACTTCTGAGCCTAAGTTAATCCGCTTTTGGACTCCATGAAAGGCTTCTGCAAAGGAGAGGACAATGGAAGCTTCTTGGGACACATTACTGGTTTTCGGAGGCGCTCCATAGCTGGCAAAATCTTCAAATCCACCAAATCCCGTAGAGCGTCCTGTGGTGCGGTAATTATAGTTGGAATTATAGCTAGTTCTGCGGCCCGTCGTACTCGCTCCGGGGTTTCCCGTTCCCATACGTCCGAGGAGTTCATTAATAAACTCATCAAAGGTCGTATATTGGCTAAAATCAAAGCCATTAAAGTCTACCCCACTAGAAGCTCCTCGTCCGTAACTCGACGATGTACTACCCGCTTGCTTCCAATATTGGCCAAACTGGTCGTATTTTTTGCGCTTTTCCGGATCGGACAGGACTTCGTAGGCTTCGCTAACTTCCTTAAACCGAGCCTCCGCTTTCTGATTTCCAGGATTCATATCCGGGTGGTATTTCCGGGCTAGACGACGGAAACTCTTCTTAATCTCGTCGGCACTGGCAGTGCGACTAACCCCCAACACGGAATAGTAGTCCTTAAAATCAGTAGCCACCATATACACTCCTTAACGCTGTTATGTCTTTAGTCTAATGGGTTTATATAGCAATATCAGCTTAAGAGTATCAAAGGTTGAGTCTGGCTCGCAGTTCGGTTGCGATCGCAATTTCCGAACCCCATAGCAGCCCAGAATCGCCCCCAGCCACTTGAGGTAATTAAAATGAAGAGGCAGGTGTAATCTATCTAGCCAGGCTATGCCCCATGAACAATGACCCCGATCAACGACCTTTATCCTCCATCTTAGAGCCTTATCGCGATCGCATTGCCGCCACAATCAAGCCCTACCTCAGAATGACCTTAGTTGCGGATGAAAGCCTGACCTGGTGGAGCAGCAAATTTCCTGGGTATCGTAACACTCAGGCAGGATTTCCCTATCTACCCAAAGGGATGACCTATCCCCAAACCCCAGAAGGTCAATATCTTCATCTTCTCTGCCAAATTAACTTTGATCAAATGCCTGTACTGGACGGATTTCCACAGCAGGGAATTCTCCAGTTCTACATTGCCGATGGGGTGGGGTGGGGGTGTCCCGAACCTAACTATGGTGACCGATTTAAGGCCACTTGGTATCAGCAAAATACCTTTCGTATTCTCTATTTTCCTGAACTGGAACTAGATGAAGCTAATCTGGTTACCCATTTTGATTTTCTTCCCGAAAAAAATCCTGACGTTCTCGACCCCTATCCCCAAGACTGTTCCGCCATTGAGTGGCATTCTGGTGTAGCTCCCATGTCTTGTGATGATTATCAGATCTACAACCTAATCTTTGAGGGGTATGCTCGCACCACCAACGAAGAGCTAGAGGCATACTCTATAGAAGTAGAGGAATATTGTGGTGAAATCCACATCGGAGGTTATGCTACTTTCGCTCAAGAAGATCCCCGTGATTTTGCCTTCGAGGAAATTGAAGGGCCACTCGATACGGTTTTACTGAAAATTTCTATGCCAGAAAATGTATTGTTGTTTTATATCCAGGAATCTGATTTACGCCGACGAGATTTTTCTCATGTCCTGTATACTTTTTCATAGTAGAGCCACCTGGCCCTCAAACCCAAGCCATTATTTGGGCTGTCGCCAACATGAAAAAGGTTAATTGATATTGCTTTACGGTTTCCTTGTGGGTTGATAAAAAATCAAATGATCCATTCCTTCGCTCAGACTCGGAGGCGCACCCCAGAGCTGGCGGTACATGCTTAAGATTATCTCTTCGGGAACCTGGCGATCGCGCGATCGATTTCTGGCTAAACACTCCTGTAACCGCGTCCTGATCCAAATCCCGGTAATTGTGGAAAATCCTAACTCACGGCCGAGCTTAATCACATCCTGGCGGTTGGCTCGTTTCACATTAGTCGCATCATAAATCGTCGATGCTCCTTCGAGTAGAGCCGATTGAAACTGTAACCTCACCTGATGCCAAACTAAGCGCCAATCTCCTTGAACGGCTGGATCTCCAAACAACTGCCCGCGAATGGCATCCGTAGAAACCAGTCGATAGGTCGGCCAGGCCGCCATCAACTGGTAAGCTAGGGTGGATTTTCCGCTACCTGGAAGACCAATTAATATCATCAGTCGGCAGGAGTCAGTCATATCCTGAAGCCCTAAATCTTGTACAGACTAAATCACTGTACCATCAGGAATCGTGGCATTTTTGATAATCACAACGACTCCGCCACGAATCAAGAAACCAAGTTTTTCAGTCTCTTTATTGTTGCCTTCCTCCACATGGTCTTTATTGATAATTTGCACATTGCGACCAATGCGAGCATTCTTATCAATAATCGCGCCTCGGATGGTGCTGCCTTCACCAATACCGACGGGAACCTTGCCTTGTTGAGTTCCGGATTGACGTTCGGCGAAGGGTTCGTAGAAGTCTGCCCCCATGAGCATGGAATCTTCGACCACACAATTGCCTTCTACTCGCGATCGCACACCCAAAACGGAATGATGGATTGTACAATTCTTGAGAATACAGCCTTCTGCCACAATTGATTCAGTTACCTTCGCATCCAACAGCTTAGAGGGAGGTAGGAACCGGGAACGGCTGTAAATCGGAGCAATTTCGTTATAGAAGCTAAACGGGGGTGTCGGTTGTTCCGTCAGAGCCAAGTTCGCGTCATAAAAGGCTTTGATGGTTCCGATATCTTCCCAATAATCATTAAACAGGTAAGCCTGCACTTTATAACCCTGAGTGGCTGCAAAGGGTAGCACTTCCTTACCAAAATCTTTTTGATCGGGATTCTCTGTAAGCAGTTTACCCATCAAATCCTTATTGAAGATATAAATCCCCATGGAGGCAATATAGGGCTTTTGTTTGGCTTCTTCGGGAGAAAGCCCCAAAACGGTGGTATCCACAGCCATCTTCTTGAGATCGTCTCCCTTGGGTTTCTCACTGAAATCAATGATGCGTCCGGTATCATCAATTTTCATTAAGCCAAAATCAGAGGCTCGTTCTTCATCGATGGGAACCACAGACAGGGTAACATCAGCCTGGCTTTCCCGGTGGTAGTTGATGAAGTCCCGATAATCCATACGGTACAGATGATCCCCGGATAGAATCAGGTATTCATCAATATCCCATTCTTCCATTAACCACAGGTATTTACGCACCGCATCGGCGGTTCCTTCAAACCAACTGGTGCGATCGCTTGCCGTCTGTTGAGCTGCCAGAATTTCTACAAAGCCTTCCGAGAAACTGGAAAAGCTGTAAGCACGGGTTACATGGCGGTTCAGGGAAGCCGAGTTGAATTGAGTGAGAACGTAGATTTTGTAAATCTCGGAGTTGACACAGTTACTAACGGGAATGTCAATCAACCGGTATTTACCAGCTAACGGTACAGCCGGTTTAGCCCGTAGTTTGGTCAGAGGATACAGCCTAGTTCCTGCCCCTCCTCCAAGAATGATCCCTAAGACATTTTTCACGAAAAAAACCCTCTTATATCAAAAATCAATAGCTTTCCTAGTCCAGTGTCTGACTGAACCGGGCAGTTGGCAAGGGGGATCGCCGACAAGCTTGGGTTAAGGAAGGGTTATGTGGGGGAGATGGGGAGGCGATCTAGTGGTTAATTGCTAATTTTTAATTTTTAATTTTTAATTCTTAATTGAATGGTAGTTCTTGGAGAAAATGCCCAATGCATCGATTGTTCAATGTTCGTCGTCGTCTCTCTATTCTCGTGTTAGGGATGGTTTTGCTGGGGGGCAGAACGGTTGCCCAAACTTTGCCCGTTGCTGAACGGTTAATTGAGTTAGATTCATCACTAGGGGAGCAGTGGTTAATCGACAGCCGCGCTCGCCAAGATTATGTGCCCTTGAGCATTCAGTTTGAAACCCAGCAAAATCAGGCGTTTTGTGGGGTGGCGAGTATGGTTATGGTGTTGAATGCTTTGGGCATTGAGGCTCCGGATGCACCAGAGTATGGTAGAAAGCGGTTTACTCAAGAGAATATTTTTAACCGTAAAACGGATGGGGTAATTACTCAAGAGACGATCGCCAGGCAAGGGATGACGTTGGAAGAGTTAGGGGCTTTTTTAGCCCGTTATCCGGTGAATACTCAGGTCTATCACGGAGGGGATGTGAGTTTACGGGAATTTCGCCAGTTAATGGTAGAAAACTTACAACAGCCGGATAATTTTGTCCTGGTCAATTATTTACGAAAGTCCATTGAACAGGAGCGAGGGGGCCATATTTCTCCAGTGGCAGCTTATCATCGTCAGAGCGATCGCTTCCTAATTCTGGATGTAGCCCGCTACAAGTATCCTCCGATTTGGGTCAGTGCTGAAGATCTCTGGAACTCCACCCGCACTGTCGATTCAGTTTCGGGGAAAACCAAGGGGTTGGTGCTGGTTACCTCAAGGAATGAGTAATGACTGCGTTTAACAGGCTGGTTTGTTTGGCTGTGCGTTGCTCGATGTTCGCTTCGAGTTCGTCGCACAGGTTCATCAGGCGATCGACAAATGCTAAAAAGCCAGTTTCTGCTATATTAGCAGCAATTGTTATACATAAAGTTCCTGGATTCCATAATCTACTCTGTGCTAATCCAAAATCATTATAGTAGCCGGTGCAAGTTGTAAGGTGGGCATTGCCCCACCCTACTCGTTGGTGTCTCACTGCACAATTGAATCAACTATAGCAGCGCAAAGCGCTCTCAAAGCAGCGCTAGACTTTAATCCCGATGAAGTTGATGAGCAATGCTACCATCGGCTCTCACTAACTCTAGATGGAGAGGCATTTGACCGATCGCATGGGTTGAGCAGCTCAGACAGGGATCGTAAGCACGAATACCGGCTTCTGTGCGGTTGAGCATGGCTTCGGGGATCTCATTGCCATGGATATAATGTTTGGCAATTTGAGTGACCGTTTTATTCATCGCCAGGTTATTTTGACCGGTGGCAATAATCAGGTTCACTTTCTCAATTAGGCCCTGTTCATCCACTTTATAGTGATGGAAAAGGGTTCCTCTGGGCGCTTCACTGACTCCGACTCCTTCGAGTTTATTAATGCCTCCAGTGGCGCGAACACGGGAGGAAACCACATCGGGATCGTCTACCAATTGCTCTAAACGCTCCAGACAAGCGAGGATTTCAATCAAGCGAGCATAGTGATAGTAGAAGGAAGAAGTGGCGACTCGTCCACCGGCGCGATCGCGCATTTCTTGCAATTCGCGGTCAGCATTCGGCGTTCCAATGCGATCGCACACATTCAACCGCGCTAAAGGCCCAACGCGATAGATTCCATCGGGATATCCCCAGGGTTTGTAATAGGGGAATTTCAAATAAGACCAATTTTCGACCGCTTCGCCGATAAAGTCTTGATAATCATCCTCGCTCAAATTATCAGCAACGATATTGCCCTCACTGTCAATAAAGCGCAGATGGCCGCCATAATGTTCCCAACTGCCATCAGCCCCAACTAAGCCCATAAACAGGGAGGAGAACTTACCAAAAACTTCTGCTTCTGTGGTTAACTCGCTATCCAATAGGCGCTTAAACAGACTCAAAGCTTTCTCGGTGACGGTGCGCGACTCCGGTAGGCGGTCTTTGATCCAAGCGCGACCTTCTTCCGAAAGAGGCGATCGCACCCCACCGGGAACTGCCCAGGCTGAATGAATTTTTCTCGCGCCTAACAGTTCAATAATATTTTGTCCAAACTGCCGTAGACGAATGCCTTCCCGCGCCAAATCAGGATCGGCTGCCATTAAACCGAACACATTGCGAGTCGCTGGATCGCTCTCCCAGCCCAAGAGAAAATCGGGACTACTGAGGTGGAAAAAGCTCAAGGCATGGGATTGGGTCAACTGGGCCAAATTCATCATCCGCCGCAGTTTTTCGCCTCCTGGAGGCACTTGCACGGCTAAGATTTTATCCCCGGTTTTTGCCGAGGCTAACAGGTGACTGACAGGACAAATACCACAAATACGGGCAGTAATTCCCGCCATTTCAAACATGGGTCGCCCTTCACAGAATTTTTCAAATCCGCGAAATTCGACCACATGAAATTGGGCGTTTTCCACTTCTCCGGCATCATCTAAGAAGATGGAAATTTTGGCATGACCTTCAATACGGGTTACGGGATCGATAACAACTTTTTTACTCATTTTGATGTTCTCCTTTGTGTGGGTTTTGGGGTGGGGTTGCCCTCTCCCTTTCATGTCCGCTTTGCGGAAAATCAGGAATCCCACGGGAGAGAGACTTTTGTGCCCCTACAGGGTTTTGGGTGGGGGTTGCCCTCTCCCTAAATCCCTCTCCCACAGGAGAGGGACTTATTTCTCCCCCTTCTCCCGTGGGAGAAGGGGGCTGGGGGGATGAGGGCATGGGGTTTAGCCAAATTTCAGCATTTCCCGTCCTTCCATGGCTGGAGTTTCGCCAGCTAATAAAGGTGCGATCGCCGCTTTGATGCGATCGGCAGGGGGAGGACATCCGGGAATAAACAAGTCTACTTTAACCATTTCATGGAGGGGGCGGACTTGATCGAGGAGTTCTGGCACAATTCCGGGTTCATTGGGCAATTGGGGAGTCGTATCTCCCAATTCCAAATAACAGCGTTTAAGTACCGATTCCGTCCCGCCTAACATATTCCGCATGGCGGGGACATTGGCAGTCACGGCACAATCTCCAAAGGAAATCACCATCTTGGTTCTCTCGCGCACTTTTCGGGCGAGTTCTAAGTTCTCCTCATTAGCGATCGCTCCTTCGACTAAACAGACATCTACATTTTCTGGATATTCCTTAATATCTGAGCCAACGGGAGAGTAAACCACATCAACTTTTTCTGCTACATCAAATAGGAATTCATCTAAGTCCAAAAAGGACATATGGCAGCCCGAACATCCTGCCAGCCAAACCGTTGCCATTCTAATCTTTGCCATGTTCTTCTCTCCTAGTTTTGGTTTCCATTTAATAGGTACTGTGCTTGTTTTTCTAGAATTTCTTGAAAGTCAACGCCCCTCCATTCACCCAATAATTCAGCAATCATTTCTAAGGATTGGAAATTACCTGAAGCCAATACACTGCTTGCTTTTTGTCCTTCAAGCAGAGCAACTAACAGGCTACAAAAGTCTCGAATTCCCAACCCAATTGGAGATTCTTTGACTCTCCAATTATCAACTGTACCTGCATATGTAAATACTGCATTGACAGTCATTTGAATTGACTCTTGATAGAGATTCACCAAACGGACAAAACCATTCACATCTTGAGCTATTTCACAGAGTCTATCCACAGAGTTATAAGGAATACTAGAGTATTGAGCATGATGAGTGCTAAGAGATTGGCAACTTTCCAGAATCTCTAAGAACTGCTGTTCCATTAACTCTGACTTGGATAAACTTGCTGTTACATCAAGGGGTTGATTCATGGTTTTGTTTTCTCCGGTAAACACTCCATCCCCAAAGGCATAATTTTTGGCTCGCTTAACCTCTTCAATATCGAGTTGATAGTGTTGGGAAATTTTAGGGATATCGTCAGTATCTTCGATAATTTCATCGTAGGCTTCGATCGCCACTTTAAGATACTTACGCTCATAATAACTGAGATGCTCCCAGCGATCGCTACCTTGAGCCATTCATCATTATCTTGTCCATTGGTGTTTGGTGCGAGCGTTGACTAGGAACTCTAGTTTCTCGCGATCGCTTTCTTTCTCTGCGGTAGTCGTTCCCTTGCGGAAAATTGACCCCGTAGGACAAGCATTGACACATTTACCACAGGAGGTGCAAGCATTCACTTCACCCCAAGGTTGATTTAAACCAGAGATAATTTTAGCTGTACCTCCCCGTCCAGAAACATCCCAGACATGGGCCCCTTCAATCTGATCGCAGACACGGACGCACCGAGTACAGAGGATGCATCGGTTGTGATCGATACCAAATTGGGGATGGGAGATATCAACCTCGCGGTTGGGGAAGCGATACTCAAAGCGGGAATGATCCATACCGACGGCGATCGCCACATCCTGAAGTTCACAGTTGCCATTAGCGACACAAAAAGCACACATATGATTGCCTTCTGCAAAGAGCAACTCAACGGTCATGCGCCGATACTCTTTCAGGGTGTCGGTTTGCGTATTGACCTCCATTCCTTCAGAGACTTCGGTCACGCAAGCGGGAAGTAACTTAGGAATCCCTTTGACTTCCACTAAACAGAGGCGACAAGCGCCCACATCCGAAACTCCTTCTAAATGACATAGGGTCGGGATCTCAACCCCTGCTTCTTTGGCTGCATCTAGAAGGGTTGAACCTTCTTCAATGGCCACATCAATTCCATCAATTGTTAGGGTTTTTACAGACATAGTATTCTCCAAGTAGGTAATGGGTAATAGGGAATGGGGAATGGGGAATGGGGAATAGGGAATAGGGAATAGGGAATGGGGAATGGGGAATAGGGAATGGGGAATGGGGAATGGGGAATAGGGAATCGGGAATCGGTAATCTGTTGATCCCCGTGTCTCCCCATCCCCCCATCCCCCTACCCTGCTAAACAGGCTGCCAGATCTGCCTCTGGGGTAGAAATGGGTTGCAGGTTATAGGTGTCCGAGAGCAACTTAAACACATTGGGAGTCAAGAATGCGGGTAGGGTGGGCCCTAGGCGGATGTCCTTAATTCCCAAATAGAGTAAGGTGAGTAAGACGGCGATCGCCTTTTGCTCGTACCAAGACAGCACCATAGACAGGGGCAGTTGATTCACATCCATCTCAAACGCATTGGCTAACCCCAAGGCAATTTGAATGGCAGAATAGGCATCATTACATTGGCCCACATCCAATAAGCGGGGAATATCGCCAATGGTTCCCAGTTGCTGATCAAAGAAGCGGAATTTGCCACAAGCTAGAGTCATCACCACACAATCTTGGGGCACTTGTTCCACAAATTCCGTATAGTAGTTGCGATCGGGTTTCGCCCCGTCACAACCTCCCACCAGGAAGAAATGGCGAATTTTGCCCTGTTTCACTGCATCAATAATCGTGTCACTCACGCTTAAGACGGCATTGCGAGCAAATCCCGTCATCACCTGACGCGGTTCAGTTTCTTCCGTAAAGCCTTTCATGGTTTTGGCTCTGGAAATCACCAAACTATAGTCCACCGTGTCATCGATGGTAGGTAAATGGATAATGCCAGGAAAACCTACCGGGCCGACAGTATACAGATGTTCCTCATAGGTTTCATGGGGAGGCATCAGGCAGTTGGTGGTAATGACCACCGGGCCGGGAAACTTGGCAAAGTCGCGGGTCTGATTTTGCCAGGCTGTGCCATAGTGACCATAGAGATGGGGATATCGCTCTTTGAGTTGGGGATACCCATGGGCTGGGAGTAGCTCGCCATGGGTATAAACGGTAATACCACTGTCTAAGGTTTGTTCGAGCAGAGCTGCCAGTTGCTTGATGTCGTGACCCGAAACTAGGATCGCCTTACCTAGTTTGGGGTTGAGCGGTACGGTGGTGGGGACGGGATGACCATAGGTTTGGGTATGACCCGCGTCCAAACAAGCCATGGCTTTCAGGTTCATTTCTCCCACTTTGAGCGCTAGGGCGACCCACTCCTCTAAACTCAAGTTATCGCGATCGATCGCATATAAGGCTTGATGGCAGAACTGGTAAATCTCTGGGTCTTCTTGACCGAGTTCGTAGGCGTGGAAGGCGTAGGAAGCCATGCCTTTGGCTCCATAGAGTACCAGGAGTTTGAGGGCAAAGATATCGGGGTTGCCCTTAGCTGACTCTAGTAAGCGAGCGGTGATGTTTTCCCCTTGTTCGACTAAACTTCCGGTAAAGTCGGGTTGATATTCGGCAATTTCGGGCCACTCAACGCTTGTAGATTGGGCAATTTGATCTTTGAGGTCTTCCCGTAGGGCGATCGCATGACGGATTAAATTGGCAAAATAGCGTTTGTCAAAGTTAACATTCGTCATGGTGGTAAACAAGGCTTCACAGGTAAAGCGATCGACTTCTAGGGTCGATAACCCTACCTCTTTGGCTTTTAGGGCCACAGGAGCCAAGCTTCTGAGGCAATACACCAACAGATCTTGCACGCCATTGACGGCTGGACTTTTCCCACAAGCGCCCCATTGGTGACATCCTTGACCACTGGCGGTTTGTTCGCATTGTTCGCAAAACATAAATTAATTAATTTCACTCCTTTTGAGGCAACGTGGGGTAGGGGCGGGTTTACCGAGATTGAGTGGGATAGGTTTGGTAAACCTCCCTACTATGGATTAAGGCTTAAGCCTTGACAGCTAAAAACTCCTCATACTCAGATTTGAAGTAGCGCAAGGTACTTAACACGGGGTTGGGGGCACTCATGCCTAACCCGCATAAGCTGGTTACCCGCACCATCTGACACAGGTGTTCGAGTTTTTCCAGGTCTTCAGGTTTGGCTTTTCCTTTAATTACTTTGGTTAACAGTTCGTACATTTGCACCGTTCCGGTGCGACAGGGAATGCATTTACCACAGGATTCTTCTTGGCAAAATTCCATGTAGAATTGGGCGACCTGTACCATGTTGGTGGAGTTATCCATAACCACCATTCCCCCTGATCCCATCATGGAGCCGAGTTTGGTTAGGGAGTCGTAGTCTACCGGGGTATCCATATATTCGGCGGGAATACAACCGCCAGAGGGGCCGCCGGTTTGCACGGCTTTCACTTGGCCGCCATCGGGCACTCCACCGCCCATAACTTCGACGATTTCCCGTAAGGTAATGCCCATGGGGACTTCAATCAGGCCGTTGTTGCACACTTTTCCGGTGAGGGAGAAGATTTTTGTGCCTTTGCTTTTTTCTGTGCCGATGCTGGCAAACCAGTCTGCACCGTTGCGGATAATGGGAGCTAGGTTACCGAGGGTTTCTACGTTGTTGATTAAGGTGGGTTCTCCCCAGAGTCCAGATACGGCAGGATAGGGAGGCCGGGGCCGAGGAACACCGCGTCCACCGTCGATGGAGGCGATGAGGGCGGTTTCTTCTCCACAAACGAAAGCGCCTGCTCCGACGCGAATGGCGATGTTAAAGTCAATGGACGATCCGAGGATACTGGAACCGAGGAAACCTTGGCGTTTGGCTTGTTTAATGGCTTTTTCTAGGCGGCTGATGGCGAGGGGATATTCGGCGCGGACGTAGATGTAGCCTTGGTTGGCTCCGACGGCGTATCCGGCGATCGCCATTCCTTCTAAAATCCGATGAGGATCGCTCTCTAAAACTGAGCGATCCATGAATGCTCCTGGATCGCCTTCATCAGCGTTACAGATGACATATTTTTGGCCGGGGGGCATTTTGGCGATCGTGGCCCACTTTAAGCCGGTAGGATAACCTGCACCACCCCGTCCCCGCAGTCCAGATTTGGTGATTTCTGCGATCACGTCTTCTGGAGACATTTCATAGACGGCATGATACAGAGACTGATAGCCGCCCATGGCGATATATTCGCCAATTTTTTCGGGGTCGATTTTACCGCTATATTCCCGCACAATTTGGAATTGACGACTAAAGAAGGGATGATTGGGATCGCCTTGATTGGCAGTTACTGCTCCTCCTTTCAAGCCTTCGATAATGGAGTGGCTCTGCTCTGGGGTGACTTTTTCGTAGTAAAGTCCATCGGCTGCTTCTGAGTTTTCTGAATCGATCTGAACAATGGGCCCTTGACCGCAAAATCCCATGCAGCCTACGCCAACAATCTGCACCTCCTCTTCTAAGCCTTGGTCTTTAACGGCTTGTTCCATGCCTTTTTTGACGGCTAAAGATTGCGCGGCTTGGCATCCCGTTGAGGTACAACAATGGACTCTGGTGGGTTTCTGGGCTTGTTTCTCTTGTTCGGCGAGTTCTTGCAGTTCGCTAAATTCCATATGATGTTCTCCGTAATCATTATTTTTACCGGGGTTGGGTTCGGGCGGGTTCTCTAATATCTGGGTGAGAAGAGGATAGAGTTGCAGAACCCGCCCCTACATTTGTGCGACATGGAAACCCACCCGTCCCCTACTCTTGCCAGCCTTTAATCCGCTCAATGACAGATTCTGGGGTTTGCTGGGGAGCCACTTGACCATCGAAGACTACAGCCGGAGCGATGCCACAGGCTCCGATACATCGGGCGGTGACGAGGGAAACTTGCCCATCGGGGGTGGTTTCTCCGGAATGAACGCCTGTGTGATCTTCTAGGGCGGCTAATACTTTGTCTCCTCCTTTGACGTAGCAGGCGGTTCCCATGCAAACGACGCAGGTATGAGCGCCAGCCGGTTTGAGGGAGAAGAGATGATAGAAGGTGGCGACTCCATAAACTCGACTCAGGGGGAGTTTGAGGTTACGGGCGATGTATTCTAGGACTTCTTCTTCGAGATAACCAAAGGCTCCTTGGGCTTTGTGAAGAATTTCAATGAGGGCATCTTGGCGATATTGATTGCGCTTCATCGTCACATCTAGGGCTTTGAAGCGTTTGTCTTTGGCCGCAGGTTTGCCAGGGGTGTTTTTTTTGTCTGAGGTGGGAGGGGCGACTGAAGATTGCATAGTCTGTGTTGAATCTTGGGTGGTCTTATAGATTCTATTGAAGCGCTTAATGAGATAAAAATTCCAAAATTTTATAAAGATTTTCAGTAAATTTTATTAAGCCTTTTTTGACAAGCTTTTGGTTGTTTAATTTGGTATTGATGTTTTCTTAAATTTTTAGGGAATTGATATAAAAAATCACTAATTTTAGTTGCTAAGTTTATGGTTTTATGAAGTTTTGTAAAACTATGGGTGTGATCGAGATCGCGATCGCCACTCGATCTCCCTCACTCAACGGAATGTTAAATTATGTGAAGATGTAAAGTACCAGTTGAGTACATTGGGAAGATACTGACATGCTTGCATCCCCCCTACCCGTTGACCGAGAGCAAACCTCTATGGATCTACAGCGTCTTCAGGAAGAACAGGAATTAATTTTGTCTCAGGTGGACAATGCGATCGCCCTATTCGATGCCTCCCATCATTTGGTCTTGTTTAACCATAAGCTGGCACAGTTGTGGGAAGTTGACCTCCACTGCCTGCAAAAACAGCCCCATATTGAAAATGTCATTAGCCACCTGATGCAACAAGGCTACTGGCGTTTAGAACAATGTCAGAAACTCAAATCCAGAATTATTGGCTCGGAAAACATGGATGTGGCTATTGAAGTGGAACAGTCCAATGGCATTCATCTAGAAATCTCAACGACAGTGACCTCCAACCAAGGACGCTTACTGATTTTCCGCGATGTTACCCGCGATCGCCAAGCCCTCAAACATGCGGCTCTCATGCAATCGAGCTTAAATGCGGAGGTCAAGCGCCTCCGATTCCTGTTAGGTCTCAATGAACGGCTACAAACTTCAGCGTCTCTGAAAGAAATCGGTAAATATGCCCTCAATTACCTAGTAGAAACCATGGACTCGGCTTTTGGGGACATTAAAGTGATTAGCGGGGAAGGAGAAGAACAACTGGCCGGCCCCTTAACCAATAATATTGCCGGTCAGTTTATCGCCAGTTGCGGTGAACCCGTGGTCACAGAAATGGAATCTTTATTACAACAAGGGGTTCCCCAAGGTCAAGGTCTGCTCTGGGAAGTCGTGCGGACTGGAGAACCTTTATTTATTCAAGACTACTGCAACCATCCCCAAGCCTTAGAAATTTTCCGCAATCCAGGAATTCGCCAAGTGGGGATTTTTCCCATTCCCACCTCCGATGGTCGGGTAATTGGGGTGTTAACCTTAGAATCAAAGAATCTGCATGAACTTCAAACGTCTCCCCAACAGGATATGCTCAAAGCAGCCTGTCGGACGTTGGGCGTGGCCATTGAACGGGCAACAGCACAAGAAAAACTGCATGAAATTAACCAGGATTTAGAACGAGCATCGCAACTGAAATCGGAGTTTCTGGCTTCGATGTCCCATGAACTGCGAACGCCGCTCAATAGTATTTTAGGCTTCTCGGATTTATTGCTGCGGCAGCGCTCTGGTCAACTGAATGAGCGGCAACAAAATCATGTGAAGGCGATCGCCTCTAGTGGTAAACATTTGCTCTCTCTGATTAATGAAATCCTAGACTTATCAAAAATAGAGGCAGGTAAAACAGACCTGGATCTACAAATTTTGGGGATTCATGAGCTATGTACAGATTGCCTGAAGATGATTCAACCCCGTGCCGATAAAAAACGGCAAATTCTCTCCCTAGAACTCGATTATCGCTTAGATCGGGCCTTGCTTGATGAACGGCGTATCCGCCAAATTTTAGTCAACCTGCTCTCGAATGCGGTCAAGTTTACCCCAGAGGAGGGACGGATTAAACTCAAGGGCAGATTAGGATATGGAGAAGAATTAACCCAAGAACATCGCTGCGATCGCTCCCCCATTAACCAGAGTACCCCCTATTTGTGCCTAGAAGTCCAAGATACGGGCATTGGTATTCCTGAAGATCAACAGCATTTACTCTTCCGTCCCTTTCAACAAATTGACTCGTCTTTAACCCGTCGTCATGAAGGAACCGGTTTAGGTCTTTCCCTCACCAAACGACTCGCCGAACTCCATGGGGGAACCCTCTCCTTTGAGTCCCAAGAAGGAAAAGGCAGTATCTTTCGAGTCTGGTTACCCCTGACTGGGATGAGTCATTTATCTGCTGAGGATCGGGAAATAGATCGGGATGAGCCTCCCATGGGAGATCCCCCGAAAGAAATCAATGGGAAGCGAGTGTTAGTCGTGGAAGACCAACCCTATAATCAAGCCTTGATTTCTGAGATTCTAGAGTTGGAAGGCTACAGCGTGGAGTTGATCGCCGATGGTCAAATGATGGTGCATACCATTGAGTCTTCGTTGGTGACGCAGCAAAATTTACCCGAATTAATCTTGATGGATGTACAGTTGCCAGAAGTGGATGGTTTAGAGTTGGTGCGGCGCTTGAAGGCCCATCCCCTGTGGAAAGAGGTTCCGGTGATCGTGGTGACAGCGATGGCCATGGCTGGCGATCGCGAGCAGTGTCTGCAAGCGGGAGCGGATGGCTATTTGAGTAAACCTCTGGAGTTTGAGGAGGTAGTGGACATGATTCACCAGGTTCAGCACAAGGAGTAATGAGTAATGAGTAATGGGAGTGCTGTAATTGTTGATTGTAGAGAATGGATCGTTAATAATTAAGAGTAGGAGGGGTTAGTTTCCTCAGTCAGAAGCTGATCCACCAGTTGGGGGCATCGCATTTACTAGGCTGCAACAGAATTCTGGCGCGGCAGGTTGGGAACTAACAGATGCAAAATCCTGTTCAACACATTTTGATTGTCGATGACGATCCGAGTAATATTTTTTTCCTGGAAGAGTTACTCGATCTCGAAGGCTATCAAATCCAAACAGCGAGTTCCGGCGAGCAGGCCTTGAGTTTAGCGGCTCAGATGCATCCGGATTTGATTCTGTTAGATATTATGATGCCGGGGATGGATGGGTATGAAGTCTGTCGTCGATTGCGCGAGGATGAAGTTCTGCAAGGGGTTCCGATTATTTTTTTGACTGCCCTTGATGATGATGATTCTCGGTTAAGGGCGCTGGACTTGATGGGGGATGATTATATTACCAAGCCCATTGATACGGAGCTATTGTTAACAAAGATATCGAGTATTTTACGCTTGTCCCAGTTGCGTCAAAATAAGGCTAACCAAGAAAACAAAGAACGCAATCAAAAACAGTTGTCAGCCGCTTGGAATATTAATGAGAATCTCTCGGAAAAGTTTCATTTATTTGTCCCAGAACAATATTTGCGACGCATTGCGCCCCAGGGGTTAGACTCGATTCAATTGGGGAATGGGACAGAAGAAGAGTTAACGATTTTGTTTTGTGATATTCGCGATTTTACTCAAATTGCGGAAAACCAAGCTGCTCAACAAACTTTTGCTTGGTTAAATGTGTTTTTTACTCAGATGAGTGAAGCCATTTCTAGCCATCAGGGGTTTATTGATAAGTTTCTAGGCGATGCGATTATGGCCGTGTTCGATCGCCCCCATCACCATAGTAGCGATGCGCTGAAAGCCGCAGTGATGATGCGTCAACGGTTGCAGGAGTTTAACCAAAATCGTCAAGTTTTGGGACTGCAAGAGCCAATTCAAATCGGGATTGGTTTGCATACAGGAGTGGGCATTGTGGGGACTCTGGGAGGCAATAACCGTATGGATTCTACGGTGATTGGGGATGTGGTGAATACAGCAGCACGGATTGAGGGATTGACAAAAGTCTACGGTTGCCCGGCGATCGCCAGTAAAGCCGTAATTGATGCCATACAGCAACAGTATCCCGATCCCGATTATTTTCTCCTGCGCTGCATCGATTTTGCCATTCCTCGCGGCAAACAACAAGGAATTTATTTATACGAAATTCTAGGCACAAAAACCCAAATCTTAGACCCAGAAATTGTCCAAACCAAAGATCTATTTGAACAAGGCCTACAAGCGCTCAATCAACAAGAATTTCAATCGGCTATAAACTGTTTTCAGGAAGTCTTGAAGAAAAATCCGGCTGATTCTGTTTCTCCTATGCATCTTCAAGCCAGTCGTGAGAAACTTTTATCCAGACCTCTCTAAATCTTATCTACAGGAGTCCTCCCCATGAAGCAGAAATCGAATCGGCTCAAAGTACAACACAAAATTTTATTAGGGTATTTGCTTCCGGTAGCTGCCTTAATCATTGCAACATTGTGGGGATCGGGGGTTGCACAGCAAATCGCTGTTAATTTCCAAAGACTTAATTTTTCGTCTGATTTGACGGACAAGGTTCATCATCTACAAATCGCTCATTTACAAATGTCTAACGCGATCAGAGGTTATTTGATCCAACCAGAACCATTTTTTTTAGACTACGATCGAGAAGGGGAACGTTTTTTTGAGCAAACCCTGAATGACTTAGAGATCATTTATCAGAATATAGAACCGTTTCAATCCCGGTTCAGTGATACAGAATGGAGCCAAATTAGTCAACTCAAACAGAACGTGAAAGAAGTCAGTGAACAAATTGCTAACTATGACCAAATTAGCAATCAGATGGCAAATTTAGTCCAGCAGCAACAACGGGGACAAGCCACCTCACTGTTTATTAACCAGAGTGGGCAACTGATTCATGAAAACTTCAAGCAAATTAATACAAATCTTCATAATATGTATGAAAGTTTAGTCGTTTCTGAACAAGAATTAATTGACGACTCTTTAGGTTTGTTGTTAAATGGACTCCTTTTATTATCCATTGGTTTGGGAGGACTGGCGGCTGTTTTTGTGGGCTTAATTGCTCAGGGTATTTCTCGTTCAATTCATCGAACGTCTAATCTCATTACCCAATCGACTCTAGAGATTTTGCATACGGTAACTGAACAAGAAGAAACGGTCAATACTCAGGCTAGAGCAGTGAATTCAACGACGACAACGGTGGAAGAGTTGGGGGTTTCTTCCCAAAACTGTACCTATCAAGCTAAAAATGCATCTGTGGCAGCACAAGAAGCTTTAACGGTGGCGGAAACCGGAAATCAAGCGGTGGCGGAAACTTTACAGGGAATGATGGAAGTCCAACAAAAGGTAGAGAAAATTTCTACCCAAATTTCCCGCTTAAGGGAGCAAAATAATCAAATTGGGACAATTTCCCAAGTGGTGAGTGATATTGCAAATCAGACGAATATGTTGGCTTTGAATGCATCGGTGGAAGCGGTGCGAGCAGGAGAGTCGGGTAAGGGGTTTGCAGTGGTGGCGGCGGAAATTCGGAAGTTGGCGGATCAGAGTAAGAATTCTGCCGATCGCATCAACCATTTGGTGATCGAAATTCAAAGCGCGGTAGAAGCTACTGCTAAAGCGACGGGGGAGGGAACAGAACGGGTACAAGCGAGTCTGACGATTGCCAAACAATCCTCTCAAGCGTTTTCGGGGGTGACGGAAGCGGTGAATAATATGGTGATTAGTAATCAGCAGATTGCTCTGAATATCCAACAACAGGCGATCGCTGTTCAAGATATTGTCAAAACCATGAATGACCTCAATAACAGCGCTCAACAGGTGGTTATAGCCATTCGCCAAACCCGCCAGGAAACGGAGCAACTCAATCAGGCTTCTGATGAACTGAAGATGATGGTTTGATGGGGGAATAGGGATTTACCAAATTTTGGCTAATTTCAAGACAAATCCGGGTAATACAGTTTCTCCTGACAACTCAGAAGGATATTCTAAGGTTTCTACATCGCGATCGGGTCGATAAATCTCTACTCGTTTTTGCTTGCGATCGATCAGCCAACCCAATTTGGCTCCATTATGCAAATATTCTTGCATTTTTTCTTGGGTCGTTTTCAATGAATCGCTGGGGGACATTAACTCAACGACAAAATCAGGACAAATCTTACTAAATTTTTCCCGTTCTTCTGACGGGATTTTTTCCCATTTTTCTAGGGGAATCCAAGAAGTATCGGGAGATCGTTTTGCCCCGTTCGGCAAGGTAAAACCGGCTGAAGAGTCAAAGACTACACCTAATTCTTGGTCTTCATTCCATAACCACAGTTGAGCGGTGATTCCCGCATTACGATTACTGGTTTCATCACCTGCGGGAGGCATAATCACTAAATCTCCATGAGCATTACATTCCAAGCGAAGATGCTTATTTCTGATGCACAACTGATAATATTGCTCATCCGTCAAGTTGACGGTTTCTAGGTCTAGAGTCAAATGAGTCATTTTAACGCCTCATATGAATTAAAAATTCTCGATCCCCCTTCTTAAATAAGGGGGACTTTTTCTATCTCGGTCGATACACTCGATAGTCAATATTGGGGAAAATATTATCCATATGCTCGACTTTTTCGAGCCAACCACTATCAACGGTTCCGGCCATTACATCCTCATAGAGTTTATTAAAGCGCATGAGATGGGATTTGGTGCGCCGGTTAGCGTAGGGAACCATGGTTCCGCTTCGCATGATAAACGCCCAATCAGAAGATTGCGCTAGGAGCAGTTCCCTGGCACATTGGTTAATGGCTCTTTCTTCCAGGCGATCGCCTCCTTCGCGTATACTTAGTTCTACCATGCGATCGGCTGTCTTATGTAAGTGGGGATAAATCCAACTATTGGTTTCATTCAACCAATATTCATGAAAGCCTTTATACCCCCAACTTGACTGAGCTGGACGGCACACTTGCTGGGTAGGATAGGCATTTAAGTAATCGGATAAATGGGTCATGGCATAGGTACTTTGGTCGAACCAAGTTTTGCGATAGATATAATCTAAAAACCACGGCCCTTCATACCACCAATGACCAAAGAGTTCGGCATCATAGGGCGATAAAATAATCGGCGGACGCTGCATAATCCGGTGCAAATGTTGCACCTGATATTCCCGATTAAACATGAAGTTGCCAGCATGTTCGGCAGTTTTTTCCCTGGCCCAATAGGGATCGTAGAGTTCTTTTTCCGATAATCCTAAGCCTCGACCGGTAATTCTATGATATTTAATACCAATATTTTTCCGTTGTCCATTGGGCAAAATATAGGGTTTAATATATTCATATTCGGCTTCCCAGCCCAAATCTTTATAAAATTCTCGATATTCTGGCGCTCCAGGATAACCAACTTGGGAAGACCAAACTTGTTGGGAAGATTCATGATCTCGGCCAAAAGCTGCCACTCCAGTCTCGGTAAAAATGGGGGCATAGGTTCCAAACCGAGGACGGGGACGAGCGTACATAATCCCATGGCCATCAATGAGAAAATAGCGCAATCCGGCATCGGCGAGCAGTTTTTCTACCCCTTCATAATAGGCACATTCGGGTAACCAAATTCCTCTAGGCAGTTGGCCAAAGACATCTTGATAATGATCGCAAGCGACTTTAATTTGGGCCCAGACGGTTTCTGGTCGCATTCTCATTAAGGGGAAGTAACCATGGGTTGCGCCGCAGGTGATAATATCGAGATTGTTACTGTCTTGAAATTGCTTAAAGGCGGTGATTAAGTTGCCTTGATATCTCTCCCAGGTTGCGCGGGTATTGGCAAATTCTTTAGCATAAAATTCTGCTAAATATTTTAGGTGTCCGTGATATTTGTAGCGATCGATTTCTTTTTCAATTAATTCTTGCAGGGTGGCTAAATGATGATCGTAGCGTTCTTGTAAGAGGGGGTCCATGAGCATGGAGACTAAGGGGGGGGTTAAGCTCATGGTGAGTTTGAAGTCTACTCCATCTCGTTTGAGTCCTTCAAATACATGAATTAAGGGAATATAGGTTTCTGTAATTGCTTCATAGAGCCATTCTTCTTCGAGTACATAGTTACTTTCTGGATGACGCACAAAAGGGAGATGGGCATGAAGAACAAAGGCAAGATATCCAATAGCCATAGAGAGTTCCGCAGGAGTTTGATTAGTTGGGCAGTCGTTTTTAACCTCTTTATTACAATACAGCAGTAATGGGTAATAGGTAATGGGGAATAGGGAATGGGGAATGGGGAATAGGCAAGAGGGAATGGGGAATGGGGAATAGGGAATAGGGAATAGGCAATAGGCAATAGGCAATAGGCAATAGGCAATAGGCAATAGGCAAT